>JANQOS010000082.1 GCA_028285705.1 Altibacter sp. | reverse complement strand
CGTCTCCACTCATAAGTGGGCCGGAAGTTTGCGTAGTGGCAATGATCCCATCTTCAGCATCCAAAGCAATTGCGTCTGCATATGTTACAACAGCACCACAGGCTCCGGGATCCGTATTTGCAGTAATATCTCCCGCACATACAATTGCAGGCGGATTATTCATTACCGTAACACCTAAACTGGAACTAGGCGGGGTTGCCGTATATTTTCTGGCTCGTATCCAATCTATTTGCATCGCTCCTGATCCGGAACTGATACCTCCAATATTAAGCCTCAGGTCTTCGTCCTTGGCATAGGTCACATCTGTTGAAGTGATGGGTCCTACCGTAGGGAAGTCTCCAAAAATATTTCCGGTGCTTTCCCAGGTTATTGACCACATACCCGCTGTGCCGGTATATGGAAATAATGCTGATGCCCAGTTATGTCCACTACAAAAATCCGTACCACCTCCGGTTACGGAAATACGTGCATCGGTTGAATTTATCAACATGGCATAGGACTTCTGTGCAGTCTCTTTTGCCCAATAAATTCCGGGCCAGGTTCCGGTGGCGCTATTTACCTGTGCCTCTGCAGTATATGCCTCTCCCATCGGGAAAGTCGCGTCTGATATGATCTGGCCACTGGTAGACCAGCTCAGGTCCAGGTTTCCTGCTGCCACTGTTGGAGTTGGAGTACCACAAGTGGTTCCAAAAACAGTAGCCGGGTCATCGAAACCTTCCCATAAAGCGAAAGTACAATCTGCATCCGATGCTGCAACAGCAGCCGGATTACCGTGATACATTTTAATTTCTGTAGTACCTCCTGCAGGAACAGATGGAACATTTACCCAAATGACAGTAGTAGCAGTATTGATACCACTCTCAATGTAATAGCAAAGCAGACTACAAGGGTCCGCCTGTCTAAATCTGATATCTCTTCCATCTGCTTCCATTTCACCCGCTCCAATAAAAGTCTGGGTGTCAACGGTAAGCATTACCTCGTAATCTGTCAAGGCACTGGCTCCACCCGTATTATCTATAGTAATAGGTGTGATGTATTGCCAGTTTTGATCAACGCAAGGCATTCTGTTGTTTAGGTTAGAAGAGTTTATGCTTCTGGCTTGAGTAGTCGCGCCAAAAATCAATGGTGTCCCATTCTGGTCAAAAGTAACATTAGTGCTGGCAGCACTCTTTTCACGTTCACTGTCTGAACGAGATTGACCATAGACAATTACCCCAAATAAGAGCAATGCAATGGTCAACAGGAATAGTCTGTTTTTTTTCATAAATCTTGAAATTTAAGATTAGTTAATTGGTTAATAATGTGTTAAGATACTACAATAAATTGTTAAAGAAAAAAAACAGACGCATTTTTTTGTTCAATGATAAGCAGATTTTTAGGGGTGATTATTCTATGGTTTTCATATATTTGTTTTTAGTCAAAATAAAAAAAGAATGGCACATAGATTCCTTTACTTTATCATACTTGCAGGTATAATTTCATGCTCCGAAAATGTTTCGGAAAAAACCAAAACAGGAGGATTTACAGACGGAGCTTCCACGCTCTTCACGAAGGTCACCTCGGAGACTTCCAAGGTCAATTTTCAAAACCTTGTTCAGGATACCTATGAGTTTAATTTTTTAAATTATCCGTATTTGTATTCCGGTGCCGGAGTTGCCGTGGGAGATATCGATAATGACGGATTTCAGGATATTTACCTGGTCTCAAATTTCGGCCCCAATAAGCTTTATAAAAATAACGGGGATTTTACTTTTAACGATATTACCGCAACTTCAAAGACCGTAGACGATGAGGGATTTTCTACAGGTACTACAATGTTGGACATCAATAACGACGGATGGATGGATATCTATGTGTGTAAAGCAGGCTCCTTAGATAATGACGATGCCAGAAGGAACAAGCTTTTTGTAAACCAAAAAGACGGGACATTTACCGAAGAAGCCGCTCAATGGGGGTTGGATGACCCGGGCTACACTACCCAGGTCTATCCTGTCGATTATGATAAAGACGGTGACCTGGACCTGTATGTGGTAAACTATCGGTATGATTTTAAGAACAATGCTAAGATCAACAGTAAAATTCAAAGTCAGATCGAAGAAACAACCAGTGACCAGCTCTACAGGAACGACGGAACTACATTTACAAAGGTCACAGGGGAAGCCGGACTCTATAATAAAACATGGGGGTTGGCTGCTGCGATAGGCGATTTCAATAATGACGGATGGGATGACATCTATGTTTGCAATGATTACCTGGAACCTGATCAAATGTATATCAACCAGCAAGACGGAACCTTTCAGAACCAGATCAATTCACGTATCCAGCATATTTCCTTTAACAGTATGGGAAGTGATTATGCAGACCTCAACAATGACCTCTACCCCGATCTTATTACCCTTGACATGCTGGCCGAAAATTATGCCCGAAGTAAAGAGAACATGGCTTCCATGAGCACATCAAACTTCATGTCTATGGTAGCTGTGGGATACCATCACGCGTATATGGCCAATATGCTACATTACAATATGGGGAATGGAAATTTTAAAGAGACAGCTCAATTGAGCGGCATTGTAAAGACAGATTGGAGCTGGGCTCCTCTTATTGCCGATTTTGACAATGACGGCTTCAAAGACATCTTTATTTCGAATGGAATTGTAAAAGACTACGGCAATCAGGATTTCAGGACTGAAATGCGCAAGAAACAAGAGGAAGGCGGATCGCATACGTTGGAAAGTATTCTGGCATTGCTTCCTTCTGAAAAGCTGGATAATTATATCTATAAGAATGATGGAGACCTTACCTTTTCCAAAATGACCGAAGCATGGGGACTAAAGGACCCTAACTTCTCAAACGGTGCCGCTTATGCCGATTTTGACAATGACGGAGACCTCGATCTCATTGTCAATAATATCAATGATGATATTGGCCTGTACCGCAACAACGCCAATACCAATTTTATACAGTTAAAATTGAACGGGCCGCAAAATAATAGAATAGGAATTGGAGCGGATGTCTATGTAAAAACCAAGGAAAGTACCCAGTTCCAGGAACTGCAATTAACCCGGGGATACGAATCATCTGTAACAAACATTCTGCATTTTGGGCTTGGGAACCAAAGTTCCATTGATGAAATACTTGTGGTCTGGTCGGATGATAAGGTCTCTAAAATCGAGAATCCAAAGATCAATGAATTGGTCGAAGTGGACCACGCTTCGGGGAAAGAAGGTGCAATGGTGGCTTTGCGCAATTACAGACAAAATAAAAAAGGCGTGGACCCTGCTCAATTAGGTATTGATTACCAGCATAAAGAAAATACATTCAATGATTTCTCATTGCAGTTATTACTGCCACAAAAACAGTCCTCCAAAGGAACCGGTATTGCCCAAGCAGATGTGAACAATGACGGATTAGAGGACTTCTTTGTTGGAAACGCTGCGGGTGCTCCTGCTGCCTTATACATTCAAAATACTAATGGTGACTTTTCAAAAAGCAGTGAATCCCTATGGAATACCGAAGCAAAATACGAAGATGTCAACGCATTGTTCTTTGATGCAGATGGTGATGGGGATCAGGACCTGTATGTAGTAAGTGCCGGTTATGAATTAAGTGAAGATCATCCTCTTCTACAAGACAGATTGTATGTAAATGACGGAAGTGGAAATTTTAGCACTAGTAACTCCTTACCTAAAATGCTTACTTCCGGTAAAAGTGTTTCGGCTGCAGATTATGACGGTGACGGTGATACTGACCTGTTTGTGGGTGGAAATGTAATTCCGGGTAAGTACCCGCTTCCCCCCCGTTCCTATTTGCTGAAAAATGAGAATGGGAAATTTACGGATGTTACCACATCGAGTCCGGTATTGGCCGAGATCGGAATGGTCTCTGAAGCAGTCTTTACCGATTATGATAATGACAACGACCCGGATCTCATGGTTGTTGGGGAATGGATGCAGCCTACTATTTTTGAAAATTCGAATGGCACTTTTGAAAAAACCGACGCGATCTCCGGACTTGAAAAGAGTGAAGGGTGGTGGTTCAGTATTTCCGCAGCAGATTTTGATGGCGATGGTGACGATGATTATGTGTTAGGCAATATTGGTAAGAACAATAAATTTCAGCCAAAGAAAGACAAACCTATTTACATCTACGGAAAAGATTTTGATAATAACGGAAGTTTCGATGTAGCCCTTAGTAAAATTAACAATGGGAAATTGGTTCCGGTACGCGGAAAAGAATGTAGCAGTGAGCAGAACCCTTTCCTTTTGGACAAGATCCAGACCTATAAAGAATTTGCAAGCCTGGAAATGAAAGACATCTATGGAGAAGATAAATTAAAAGATGCGCACCAATTGATAGCGCATATGTTTGAGAGTGTTTATCTTGAAAATCTTGGGAATGGAAATTTCAACATAAAAAAGCTTCCCGGTGAAGCCCAGGTTGGCCCTACACTCTCCTTTGTAAATGCGGACCTTAATAAGGACGGAAATATGGACATCATGGGAATTGGCGCCATTTACGATGCCGAAGTAGAGACCATCCGTTACGATAGCAACTACGGTTATGTGTTATTGGGAGATGGCAAAGGAAACTTTACGTATACCCGAGAATACAAACCTTTCATTGATAGTGACTCCAAAGATATTGCCCAAATATCGATCCAGGGAAAACCTCATTTTATGGTAGTGAGCAATAATGCTCCGCTCGAGATCTTCTACTTCGAACCCTAATTAAAAAAAGGGCTTGTATTGGTCTATTCTGAAATCGATGGTCGTTCTTTCGGGAAATTTCGCTTTCATTCTTTTGTAGGCATCAAGACTTCCTACTGCCCTGTTGGCAGCTCCCGAAGGGGCCGTAAGAGAGACCGTTCTAATTTTTCTGGATGTTCCGGGAAGTTCGAATTCATGAATTCGGGGAACTTCATCTGAAAGCACCTTTAATGTTATATCGTATTTTCTGATATGTCTTCGGAAAAAATACTCGGGACCATTCTTACTATTTCCTCCCGTAAATAAAAGGGTCTCTATTTTTGTATGCTGCTGAAGTATCTTTACCATCTCCCGAAGCTCAATATCCTGCATTCCCAGGTCTGAAGCATCTATCTTTTCACGCTTCGCCGAAGCAACTATATCACAAATGCCTATACCTCTGTGCACCAAAAAATGTTTCCGTTGCGCTATTGCTTCCGCAGTGGTTTCAAATTTTAAATTGAGGTCGAAAATAGCATTCAGAATGGGCCATAATTGCCCGTCACGGCTTCCATAGCAAAAATTCACATCGCCTTCTCTAAACTCGCCTGTAGTAAAACGTGGCGGGGGTAATGTCCCAACAATAAGTTTAGTGGCCGTTTCCGGTATAAAAGGTTTATATGGATGGGTGTGCAAAAAAATAATTAACGTATAAACACCAGCTCGGTTTCGGTAGACATAGGTTCACTGTAGCCATAGCCTTCATAATTAAAACCTTTTACATCGTCGAGTGTTTTTGCATTGGTATCGATAAGATAACGTGTCATATATCCACGTGCCAGCTTTGCAAAGGTCATGATAGATTTATACTCACCGTTCTTAAGGTCCTTGAAAACAGCTGTGATCACCGGCACTTTCAATGCTTTGGTATCAATGGCCTTGAAATACTCATTACTGGCCAAATTGATAAAAAGTTCATCATCTTCCAGTTCATCATTAAGCTCCCGGACAATTTTCTTCTTCCAGAACTCATATAGGTTCTTATTTTTTCCTACCGGAAATTTGGTCCCCATTTCCAAACGGTACGGTTGTATAAGATCCAAAGGTTTTAAGATCCCGTAGAGTCCGGATATGATCCTGAGGGTGCTCTGCAGTACCTCTATTTTATCTTCCGGAAGGGTATAAACGTCCAATCCTCTATATACATCTCCACTAAAAGCATATACGGACGGCCGTGCGTTTGAAGGTGTAAATGGCAGGCTCCAATCCTGATTGCGTTCATAATTAAGTTGTCCCAGATTGGCAGAAATTCCCATTAGCTTTGACAGGCTTCTGGCAGATTTCTTCTTCAGCAATCTATTAAGTCTTTCGGCTTCTGCCAAAAAACATGCTTCGGTATATTTTGGAGTTGGCAATGCTGTTTCAAAATTTAAAGACTTTGCCGGAGATAATACAATTTTCATTTGAAGTGCTTTTCTTCAAAATTACTAAGAATTGACGGAACTTTTACAGAAAAGAATCGGAAGAAATTATAGTTGGATAAAATCTGCCAATTACTCCATTACGTGCTTAGAATAATGACGCCACTTCTCCAGGCACGCCTCCATATCATCGGGGAGAGGTGTTTCAAAACGAAGTGTTTTTCCGGTTACCGGATGTGTGAAGCCCAGGGTACGGGCATGCAGGGCTTGACGGGGAAGAACTTTAAAGCAATTTTCCACAAACTGCTTGTATTTACTGAAACTGGTTCCTTTTAAGATGCGTTCTCCGCCATAGCGTTCGTCATTGAACAGTGTATGCCCAATATGCTTTAAATGCACCCGTATCTGGTGTGTGCGCCCTGTCTCTAACTGACAGGAAACCAAAGTCACATATCCTAAGCGCTCCAGTACTTTGTAGTGAGTAACTGCCGGTTTTCCTCTTTCGGCTTCGTCTCCTTCAAATACTGTGTTTTGCAATCTGTTTTTGGGATGGCGCCCTATATTTCCTTCAATGGTACCGGAATCGTCTTCCATATTGCCCCACACCAAAGCGACATATTCCCTTTCGGTAGTTTTATTGAAGAACTGCCTGGAAAGATGGGTCATGGCTTCTTCTGTTTTGGCAATGACCAGAAGTCCGCTGGTATCTTTATCAATCCTGTGTACCAATCCGGGGCGGTTGCTGCTGTTATTGGGCAGGTTCTCAAAATGAAAGGTAAGCGCGTTGATAAGTGTTCCGCTATAGTTCCCATGTCCGGGATGTACCACCATTCCGGCAGGTTTGTTCACTACCAGGACATGGCCATCCTCGTGTACAATATCTATGGGGATGTCTTCGGGAACCAACAGGTATTCGTATGGCGGGTGCTCGAACAATACCGTCACCACATCGTTCCCTTTTACTTTATAGCTGGATCTTACCGCGGTGTCATTCACGAAGATATTTCCGTCCTTAGCCGCTTTTTGGATCTTGTTCCGGGTGGCGTTTTCCACCTTGTTCATAAGGTATTTGTCTACCCGCAGTGGCTGTTGTCCTTTGTCTGCTACAAATCTGTAATGCTCGTATAGATCGTCATTACCCGTATCATTGGCCGCTTCGTTAATTTCCTCCATCATCTTCGGTTTCGGTTGTAGTTGCTCCTTCCTCATCATCTTCCGCTTCGGTATTTCTTCTAAGGCTTCCGGAGCCATCTCCCAGGATCAGGTCTATAACAGAGGTAATCTGAAGTTCCTCACCCGGTTCTATCTTAGACCCTTTATGGCGTAGTTCCAGCACCTCATCCTTTGCAATATAGGGGCGGTAACTCACCTTCCCTACCTTAAAGCCCATTGCTAATAAAGTAGGTTCCGCTTGTCTTCGGGTTCTGCCCACTACCTCCGGGATCACTACCTTGCGGTAGCCTGACGGATTAAGGTAGAGGTATATCTTACGGTCCTCCTTAACAAATTTTCCCGCTTTGGGAATCTGTTCGATCACAGAATATTTTGGAAACTCGGGGTTGTAGTTAGCAGAATCCAGTATCTCATACCTCAGGTCATTTTCATTCAAAACATCTTCCACATCATCCAGTGACATTTTTGCCAGATCGGGGACCTCAATTTTTTGTCCATGATTGGTAGTGCTTCGCAGCCACCATAATATCAAAAAGGAAAGTACAATGACCACTAAAATCGCATAGAGCAACTGTTTTAAAAATTCCTTGGTAAACAAAAATTTGAAAAATGACATATGTTGATAGTTAATACGCAAAAATATAAAACCTAAAGTTAGTATCTTTCTAACGATTAGTGATATTTTTGTTAAACGTTGTAATTAAAGTTTTGTTATGGCAAAGAAACATATAGCAGTGGCGATGGGCGGCTACTCCAGTGAATTTGAAATATCCTTACAAAGCGGAAGTGTGGTGTGCGAGGCCTTAGATGCTTCGTTGTATCACATCTATCCCGTTCATATCTTAAAGGATGGCTGGAACTATGTAGCCGAAGACGGTACAAAGTTTCCTGTCAACAAAGCCGATTTCAGCTTTGATACCGCTTCCGGAACGATCGTACCCGACGTAATTTTCAATACCATTCACGGCACCCCGGGTGAAGATGGTTACTTACAGGCGTACTGGGAACTGCTTGGAATTCCGCAGACCAGTTGTGGCTTTTACCAGGCAGCACTCAGCTTTAATAAAAGAGATTGTTTATCTGTTTTGCAACACTTCGGAATTAAATGCGCCAATTCGTACTACCTCAATAAAGGAAATGAGATCCATACCGAAGAAATTGTAAAAATTGTCGGCCTCCCCTGCTTTGTAAAGCCCAATCGTTCGGGTTCCAGTTTTGGGATAAGCAAGGTTCATGATATGGAGGATCTGCTTCCGGCCATAGAGAAGGCCTTTACCGAAGATACCGAGATCATTATTGAAACTGCATTGGTAGGTGTGGAAGTTTCGGCGGGTGCTTATAGAAATGGTGATGAAGTTATTGCACTTCCTCTGACCGAAATTGTTTCGGAGAATGACTTCTTTGATTACGAAGCCAAATACCTGGGGCAGTCACAGGAAATTACCCCGGCGCGTATTTCGGAAAAGGAAACCCAAATAGTACAGGCCGAAGCAAGGCGTATTTACAGTTTGCTGAAAATGGATGGAGTGACGCGCAGTGAGTTTATCATACAAAATGGAGAGCCGTATTTTATTGAAACCAATACAACTCCCGGGATCTCTAAAGAGAGTATCATTCCCAAGCAGGTACGTGAAGCGGGAATGACGTTGACCGAATTCTTTGGTATCCTGGTGGAGAATGTTTTGTAGGGGTTTCTAAGCTTGAAGATGGATGCCTGAAGTTTGGAGAGTGAAGTTGGAGGCTCCTCCTTCTCCGCTAAAGGCGGATTCGGCGGATGGAATGGAAACAAGAAGTTTGAAGTTAGAGGATGGATGCCTGAAGTTAGAAGTAGTTTAAAAAAACTAAGTATCTTTAAAATATGAAACGTGCTGTATTTCCCGGTTCTTTTGACCCTATTACCTTAGGGCATGTTGACCTTATCAACAGGGCCTTACCGCTCTTTGATGAGATTATCATTGCCATTGGGGTGAATGCCGATAAAAAATATATGTGGCCGCTGGAGGACCGCAAACGGTTTATTGAAGCGACCTTTGCTCATGAACCCCGTATAAAGGTAAAGACCTATACAGGGCTTACCGTTGTTTTTTGTAAAGCTGAGAACGCGCAATTCATTCTTCGTGGTTTACGTAATACGGCCGACTTCAACTACGAGCAATCCATTGCGCAAACCAATCACAAGATGGCCAATGTAGAGAGTGTCTTTTTGATGTGTTCCCCGGAAGTTTCCAATATTTCTTCTTCCATTGTACGGGATGTAGAACGAAACGGTGGCGATATTAGTGGTTTGGTACCGGAGGCTGTCAAAGGGATATAAAATGCATTAGTACATCCAAGTTGGCAGTAATGAATATGAAAATTTAATGACTAGAGAAATAAAAGAAAAGGAACTTTTATCAACACAATATAAAATTGAAAGGTTAAAAAAGGAATCCGGCTTTTTTAAACGAAATTGGTTGAAAACTATTCTTTTTGGAGCGTTAATCACAATTTTAGGTCCTTCTTATACTTCAGAACCCGATATTCTTGGCAGAACCCGGAATGCTCTTGAGGTTAGCAACACAACGTATCTTGAATTATCAATTGCTGTTGCTATATTTTATTCACTAGCTGTCATTATAGCACATGTTGTTTGGACGAAACGGGAAAAAAGAAGGCTCATTGAATTAGAAGAAAGAGAAAAAATTGTAAAAATGGAATTGGAGCTCTTTTATAAATAATCTACAACTGCCAATAACCCATATAGCTGGCTTATGCTTCATTAAAATGATAAATGCCCTAAAAACCCCTAATGAATACCAAGTTGTTAATGGAAAACACTAAATTTAAACCCGTAACTGACGGTTATACGAGACCGTTGTGTGATATTAATTGATAATGAAAAAGAGTTTATTCTTATTGGTAGTTAGCATTTCCTTCTTCTTATCAAAGAATGGAAATGCCCAGATAAACGAGAACCAAACGGGTGCATGGTACATGTACTTCTTCAATGCAACATTTAAAGAAAGCTCATGGGGTGTCCAAGGAGATATTCAATACCGCAATTGGGACATTGCCGGAGACCTTGAACAATTATTGCTGCGAGGAGGGATAACATATAAACCTAAGAACGCAAACATTAAACTGACACTTGGGTACGGAAATGTGACTACTGGAAGCTTTGGGTCCGATAACTCAACAACTACAGAGAGTAGAATTTATCAGGAAGCTCTATTCCCGGTTAAATTTGGCAGTAGAGTGTATACCAACCATCGATTTCGTTACGAGCAACGATTTGTTGAAAATCAGGATTTTAGAACACGCTACCGATATAACTTGTTTTTTAATATACCATTGAATAAAGCAGCAATGGATGACAAAACACTTTATTTGGCCGTTTACAACGAACTTTTTATAAATGGGCAACGAAATATTGGGAATGGAAATACTGTAGAAGTTTTTGATCGGAACCGACTGTATGGAGCATTGGGCTATATGATAAAAAAAGGACTTAAAATTCAATTGGGGCTTATGAGGCAAACTACAAATAGCTGGAGTAAGAATCAGATACAGGTAAGCTTTCATCAAAAACTTTAACATCACACGATAAAACCTAAACTGCATTAAAACGCAATTTAGCCGAAGCCGTTGTAAAGCATTTCAGAACTGAATGGGAAAAGTAACCACATATTATGTTATTGAAGATGATTTGATTGAAAAAGGAAAAGATTTATCCTTTGATTTAATTGAATACATAAATGACAAGCTATTACAATATCACAATTACAAAAATCAAGAATTCTGGCGATGCGGAATTGAATATGGAACTGGAGTAAAAGCGTGGCATCCGACAATTGAACTACTTAAATTATTGGACAGTTCTGATGACCAAATAATTGGAAAGATACTGGACGTTGACAAATTTGGTGGATTTGACCGACCGCCTTATTTGATAAAATCAGATGATGCTAAAAAAGTTTGGACGGAATTAAAGAAAATTTCGGTGGACTTAATTGAAAAATCAATTTTGGACAAAAAAATAGCTGATAAGATTAAAAAAACCGAAGGTTATCGAATGGACTCGATTGAAAACAAACCTCTGATAATATTGGAATTTATGGAGATATTTAAAGCTTTCTATCAAGCACAGGAAAGGAATAAAGGAATTGCGGTTGAACAAAGTTAAAAAATGCTTTACAACAATGGCTATAATTCATTGCGGCTTTGTGCCACACCTAAAAAGTATAAATCAAACTGCTGGATTTCGGCGAAATAATCCTGCGGAGATTTGCTTCGCCAGTTCGCTCCACTCGTATCACAACGAAACCATAGCCTAGAACGTTAGGCGCAATTGAAAAAAGAGCTTTATGGTTAAAGCTCTTTTATTTCTTATAAATTCTAAATCCTTGGATACACTTTTCTATCATAAATGTATGAAGCGACAACAAATACCAAAGCAACCGTTGCCGGCATAAATTCACCATCATTTACATTCAGGTGAGCAGAAATTGCCAGGATAAAGTTAAACACGTACCCAGCGTACGCCCATTCCTTAATGGTCTTTGATTTATTTGACCATATGGCAACAAGTCCTAAAAATTTAGCCACTCCCATAGGATAAATAAGATAGGTGGGGTAATGTATACTCTCAAACATTTCCTTTACTACCTGGTGGTTAAAAAAATACTGACTTGCTCCCATTAGTACAAGTGCCGAGAACAATCCTGTGATTATTCTGTAAATAATTAAATCTCTTTTCTTCATCGTTTTCTTATTTTAGTTCTAATACAAAGTCTTCTCTCTTTTTTCTGATTTTTGCTTCTTTTGAATGCACATCATGCTCTGATCTATATCCAATCGGAAGAATCAATACAGGCATTATGGATTTCAACCCAAGAATTTGCTGAAACTGAATGGCATCAAACCCTTCCATGGGACATGTGTCTATTCGCATTTCAGCTGCAACCGTGAGTACGGTACCCAGGGCTATATACGCCTGATTTTTACCCCATGCCATTCTTGCATCGGTATCCATTGAAGAGATATAATTTTTCATTGAATTCGAATAGCCAATCAATGATTCTTTTCCCTGCCCCCTTACCTCGGCTGCACGTTTAATGTATGCGTCTACGGTGTTAGCGCTAATATCAGTCTCAACTGTAAATACCAGCAGATGTGATGCATCTTTTACTTGTGGCTGTCCAAAGGTATGTTGAGCAAGTTGTGATTTCAATTCCCCTTCAGCTACCACTACCATTTTAAAAGGTTGCAGGCCACCTGATGTCGCAGCAAGATTAGCAGCTTTTATTAGTTGTTCAATGTCTGCATGACTGACTTTCCTATCCGGATCAAATTTTTTGATTGCTGATCTCCATTTTAACGATTCTATTACATTCATTTTTTTATTGTTTTAGTTATGAAATTTATTTACATGTTGTTATTTTTCATGTAAAATATTATGGTAAATTTTTTTATGGTCTTATTTTGTCCAATATGTCATTAATCAGTTTTGCTTCCTTCTCCGAAATCAAGTTCATATAGTCCATCTTCGAGAAAATATCATCATCATCTATCTTCTGCAAAAGTTTGATACCTGGTTCTGATATCACCAAATACACTATTCTTCTATCGTTTTCAGATCTTCTTCTGTCTATCAACCCTTTATTGATCAGCTTATCAGATAGTCTTGTTACATTGGGAAATTTATCAACCATCAACTCCTTAATAGAGTTCATCGTTACTTCAGTACCTGCACCTCTCAATATTCTCAAAATATTGAACTGTTGAGGTGATATGTCATAGGGTTTTAGCAAATCAACAAACAAGTTCTGAAAGCAATTTGACGTATATATCAAATTAGGCATAAACCGTTGTTTATCGTTCGCAAAATTTGTTTTTATCTCTTCGTCAATTTTCGCCATGTCTCATTCTGAATGGCAAATATAGTCAATTTTATTTTTCATGTAAAATATTGTTGTGTTTTTTATTTTGGTATTTGCTAAATAAGCAATTACTTTGTCTTTAATCACTAAAATGCGGTTGAACAAAGTTAAAAACGCTTTACAACAATGGTTATAATTCATTGCGGCTTTGTGCCACACCTAAAAAGTATAAAACAAACTGCTGGATTTCGGCGAAATAACCCTGCGGAGATTTGCTTCGCCAGTTCGCTCCTCTCGTGTCACAACGAAATCATAGCCTAGAACGTTGTCCGTAAGCTAACCAAACTCACACAACATCAATTATTTTTCCTTTATTATTTCCTAGTTCTATTCCCCATTTTGTAATTACTTCTATTACAGGAATTAAACTCTGTCCAAAATTCGTTAAGTCATACTCAACACGAAATGGAGCTTTTTTTCCAAAACTATAACGCTCAACCAAACCGTCCTCTTTTAACGATTTTAACTGTATGCTCAGCATTTTTTCAGTAATGTCAGGCAGCAATTTTTTAAGTTCAGAAAAGCGTAAAGAACCATTTCTTAAATACCACAGAACCACACATTTCCATTTTCCTCCAATGTAACTCATTGTAATATCGGTTCCGCAGTGATAAACACTATCATTTAACTTATATGCCTTGTGTTTTCCTTCTAGTATCATTTATACACTTTTAACCTATCAATTTTGACAGTTATTGCACCGCAAATATAATAAAATTACATTTGGACTGTAAAAAGTATAGTATAATTGAATACAATAACTATTGATATTATTGGTTACTCTGCCTTAGCTATGAACTTATATTCTATGTCGGTAAAAGGAGAATATAAACTAAGGCTAATTTCCACTATTGCTAATTTCATTTACATTCTATATGGAATACTAATAAGTGCGCTTCCCATAATTATTGGATGCACAATAGCGGTATTGCTTCATATTTTCCGATTGAATAAATTAAAAACTGAGGATAATGATAAAAATAAAGTTAGCTAATAAGGTAAATACAGAAGTTTTAGCACTTTTAGGGAATATCACATATACCGAATCTCACGGTCATTTCATTGATGACAAAAATGACTTAATGAAATATAATGAAAATGCTTTTTCAGTTTCAAAAACAGAGCAAGATATAAACGACCCAAAGAATATATTTTATATTATTTACAAGAATGATCTACCTATTGGTTATGCAAAACTGGTATTAAATGCAATCAATAAAAATGTAGTTTCACAAAACAATTGTCAATTGGAAAGGATTTACATTCTAAATGATTTTATCCCATTGAAAATTGGGCAACAATTCCTTACTTTTCTTGAAGAGAAAGTCAAAGAATTACAATTGGATACAATGTGGCTTTCCGTTTATCATAAAAATTTGAGAGCAATTAGGTTTTATGAACGCAATGGTTTCAAAAAAGTTGGAGATACCACCTTTTTAGTCAATGAGAAAGCATATAAAAATTTAGTTTTTGAAAAACTATATTGATCTCTAAAACAACCGAAAAAAGAGATGAAAAATAAAATACTAAACATCAAAAAGGAAAGCTATTCTTCTAATTTAGATATAGAAAGATTAAAGCATAAGATTGAAAATCTCTATGAACAAAAACCATTAGGTTTGGGAGGAAAGATCATTAACAAAAATGAATTTACTATTTATAATAAACTGGTTATTATTGGCTGGGATATGCCAAATCTAAGAAGAAAAGCAGCTTATGTAAAAGGGGAAATCATAGCCAACGAAAAAGGAACAATCATAAAGTTAATAATGAAACCAAACTCCATATTACCTCTTTTTGCTATTTTCTGTGTTTTTGTTGGAATTATTACGTTATTAACATTATCGAGTACTCAAGAAAATACGTTCTATTTAATCTTTGGATTAACTTTCATAGCACTTGGAACGCTATATTATCCTTTGAGCACACTCTCAAGAAATCATTTGCGGAATAAAATCGTTAAACACCTGGATCTAATCAAACTCTAGAAATTCAACAAAATAAATAATGGAACTAAATAATGAAATAAAAGAATATATAAATAAAAGTGTGCTATGTTGGCTTGCAACAGCATCGACTAAAAATGTACCGAATGTTTCACCTAAAGAAATTTTCAATCACTTTGGAACAGACAAAATAATTATTGCAAATATAGCTTCGCCTCAAACCGTTAGAAACATTAAGCAGAATGAAAATGTTTGCGTGAGTTTTATAGACATTTTGGTACAGAAAGGTTTTCAATTAAAAGGAAAAGCAAAAATAATTGGAAAAACGTATCCTCAATTCCCGGAAATGGAAAAAGTATTGACTGAAATGACAGGTGGAAGCATTCCTTTTGCAACTATAACAGAAATCACTATAGAACAGGTTAAGCCAATTATTGCACCCAAATATATTCTCTATCCGGAAACTACGGAACAAGAACAAATTGAAAGTGCAAAAAAATTATATGGAATTTAAAACTGAAAGAAACCTACGCAAAACAACATATAAGACCTTAGCTACAAGTTGAACAATGAATAAAATAGTATGTTTATCAATGTGTTTTGTTTTTCTTCTAAGCTCTTGCTTATTGAAAGAGGAATTTGGAAACAGAGCCTTATTAGAAGAAAAACAGGAAGTGGAATGGAATAGATTGATAGATAATCCCGCCAATTATCACAATGACACGATTTTAATTAGAGGAAAATATAAAAGCTATTTTGAAAATAGTACTGTTATAAACTCAGATTCTTTAGGAATATGGATTGAACTCGGGAGCTGGAATAAAATTGGACTTAAAGAATATGAAAATCTAATAGATAAGAACATTCTTGTTTTGGGAAAATTCAATTCAGTAAGTAAAGGTCATTTGGGCCAACATTTAGGGACAATAACGGATATCTACTATTTAAAAAAAGAATAAAACCCTGTATCTAACAATGGCTATAATTCATTGCCATTAATAAACTAAAACAAAATAACTAACTTTAAGTCAGCTTGATTTCTACGGTTGAAGATAATTCAAAAAAAACAAGAATGAGTTTTCCATCAACAATTTAGAGCAATATTTTAGTAGTTACAGTCCAGTAATTAAAGATATTCTAAAATCAACTAAAAAAGAACAAATAAATACTGCTAAAATTTCAGATTTAAAACCGACCAACATTTGGTGTAAAGAAAACGTTTGCTTAATCGGAGATGCTGCACACGCAACAACACCAAATATGGGACAAGGTGCTTGTCAAGCCATAGAAGATGCGTTTGTGCTTTCAGAATGTTTAAAAAAATATGAAATTAACAAGGCATTTAAGGAATATCAAAAATTGAGAATTCCAAAAGCTCATCAAGTAATTAAAACAAGTTGGCTCATCGGAAAAATGGCACACATTACGAATCCGATTTTAATTGGTCTACGTAATCAAATCCTGAGATTGACACCGACTTCGGTCAATAGAAAACAGAACGAACGTATTTTTCAATTGGCAAAACTATGATAACAATATTATCTTTAATCTTATCGGTTGTCTTCTCTTAGTAAAGAAAACAGCACACAAGATTGCATAACGACAATAGGTTAGATTCCACACCTACTGCGTTTATACAAGACCGTTGTGCCGTATATAGTACTTCCTACCTTAATTTGAGCAAATGATAAATTAAGTGAACACATTATTGAGAATTATCGCTTGATGAGATTGCAAATAAAATTCTATACAGGGGCATAAAAAATCATGTAATTTATTCTTATCTTTTATGCACTATTTGATTGAGATGTTAGGTTCAGATATATGTCTATAAGGAATAAATTAAAAAAAGACTTAGGGTTGTTCGATGTCTTTGCCATTTGCACAGGCGCAATGTTTAGTTCTGGTTTCTTTTTATTGCCAGGCATTGCATCTCATTACACAGGACCATCCGTGTTTTTGGCATATTTACTTGCCGGAATATTAATATTACCGGCGATGTTCAGTATTGCCGAAATATCAAGTGCTTTGCCCAAGTCTGGTGGGGCATATTTCTTCTTAGACAGAAGTTTAGGTCCTATAATAGGCACAATTGGAGGCTTAGGGACTTATTTTGCATTGATGTTAAAAACCGCTTTTGCAATCATTGGAATAGGCGCTTATGCTGCGATTTTCTGGGAAATTCCGGTTAAAACGGTTGCTATTATTGCTACACTGTTTTTCATGGCTTTAAATCTGGTAGGGGCAAAAAAAACGTCTGCGTTTCAAAAAGTGTTTGTAATATTTCTGGTAGCAATTTTAATAACTTTTATTGTTGATGGCTTTTTATCCATATTCAGGATGGAAACTATCAAACAACATTCTATTGGTAAGCAGTTTACTCCATTCTTTACCAATGGAATGGAAGGCTTGTTTACAACGGTAGGTTTTGTTTTTGTGTCATACCTTGGATTAACAAAAATTGCTAGTGTTGCAGAAGAAATAAAAAAACCGGAAAGAAACATACCTCTTGGTATGATACTGTCTTTAATTGTAACAGGCCTTATATATGGACTGGGAGTTTTTATTATGGTTGCTGTAATTAATCCGACAGATTTTGCAAATGACATGGCCCCAGCGGCTACTGCCGCTAAACATATTTTTAACTGGCTGCCTGATGATGCCGGGGCAATATTAATGTCAATAGCTGCTCTTGCTGCTTTTGCTTCAACGGGGAATGCCGGTCTTTTATCAGCATCACGATATCCCTTTGCAATGGGGCGCGATAAATTGTTCCCTGCTGTTTTTTCAAGAATAGGGAGTAAAGGTAGCCCGGTTATTGCCATATTACTTACAACAGCATTAATAATTTTTTTCATCCTGGTATTATCGGAAGAAGGAATAGTTAAACTAGCCAGCACCTTCCAATTGCTTATTTTTATATTTGTAAACTTCTCGGTTATTGTCTTCAGAAATAGTAAAATAGAATCATATGATCCTGGTTATATGTCGCCTCTTTTTCCTTTTATGCAAATTGCAGGGATTGTTATCTCGTGTGTGCTCATTATTTATTTGGGGTGGTTACCCTTTCTTTTTTCCTCTGGAATCATAGTTATGGGCTTGCTTTGGTATCATTTCAACGCGCGGGGAAAAGTGAAGCGAGAAGGGGCAATATATCATTGGTTTGAACTTTTAGGTAAAAACCGCTATGATGAGCTGGAAAATGAATTAATGACGATATTAAAAGAAAAAGGTCTTCGTGAAGGAGATCCTTTTGATGAAACGATTATCAAATCAAAGATTTCAATTTTTAAAAACGCAACCAATTTTGATGAAATTTTTGATAAGGTCTCCGATAATTTTTGTGCCAGACTAAACATTTGTAAGGAAGAAGGGATTCATAAATTTATCCATTCCACACCCGATGATTCATTTATAGCCTTACCGAGGGTGTTAATTTTCCACGCAAAATTCAACGATGTTTTAAATCCTTCAATACATATGGTGATTTCTAGAACACCTATTGATGGAGCTCTTCCATTTAAGGACTATGAATTAAAAAAGCCGGTACAAATCTGCGTATTTTTGATTAATTCAGTCGAACAGCCAAAACAACAATTACGCATGTTGTCACGGCTCCTTGATATTTTAGAAAGTGAAAATATTATAAATGCCTTGCTCAATATGAATAGCCACAGGGAAATAAAGGAATATTTGTTACAAAATGAACGTTTTGTGAGTATAAAACTATTAAAGGGAACACCACAAGCAGCCATGGTTGGTCGTCAATTAAAAGAAATTCAACTTCCAAAAGATGTACTGGTTGCCTTAATTGAAAGAGATAATAAGACTTTTGCACCTAATGGTTCTACAACTCTTATGAATAATGATATTATAACCATTCTTGGCGAGACAAAATCCATTTCAAAATTATACAAAGAATACCTAATCTATGAAATTGAAAAATTAGATACTTAATCTTGAAAATATGACGGCACAACAACGTGTATAGTTCATTTTTCCAATTTCACTAGCAACAACTTTCCATAATCTTCGTATATTTCGTTAGCGGATTAATCCTAAGGATCATCCCACAACGAAACCATACACAAACCGTTACGGTTTTCATTAAAAATGATAAATAACCTACACAAAAACATTTAAAGGAGCTTGTTCTTGTCTAAGAGTTGAATTAAATGTGGTTTTATGGATCTACTAATTGGGATCTTGTCCTTATTGACCATTACCAAACGGTTTCCTTCAATACCTGTTATATGGTTCAAATTAGCAATAAATGATTTTTGAATTCGCAGGAAATCTTTTGCCGGCAGGACATCTTCTAATTTCGACAGGCTCAATAAAGTGGTCACTTGTGTGTCTTTACATTTAAATTGTACATATTTTTGCATGCCTTCAATGTATAATATCTCTTCAAACTTTATTTTTATGGCTTTATAGTCTGATTTTACAAAAATATAGTCAGGTGTAGTATCGGCATCTGGAATAGTGGTGTCTTTTTTGTCCTTTTTTTGATTCAACAATTCCAACACTTTTGCAATAGCCTGAAAAAACCTGTCAAACTTTACAGGCTTTAATAGATAATCCACTACATTCAATTCATACCCTTCTATGGCATATTCTGAGTAAGCGGTAATAAGTATGGTCAAAGGTGGCTGCTGAATGGCTCGTAATAATTCAATCCCGGTTAGGTCAGGCATTTGAATATCCAGCAACAGTATGTCAATCGTTTCGTTCTTAATAAAAGAAAGGGCTTCCATAGCGGTTTGGCAGGTACCAACTACCTCAACGTCAGGGATCTTTGAAAGGTAATTTTTCAAAAGATCCTGTGCCAGAATCTCGTCTTCAACAATTAAACATGTATACTTTTTCAATTAGCGTAGATTTATGGTTAATGACACTTCAAACGTCGTTGATTCTTTGTAAATATCAAATTGGTGTGCATTTGGATAACTATGCGTCAATTGCTCCCGAATATTGGCTATTCCGATCCCTGCACCTTTCTTATTCTGTTGAAAGGAATTTTTGGTTTTAAAATATAGAACATCATCTTTTACCTTGAGTTCAATTTGCAAAAAACCATTCGGGTTATAGTTAATATCGCCATGCTTAAAACAATTCTCTACTAAATTAACCAAAATTAAAGGTGCAATTTTATGATGATGTTCTACTCCTTCAATAATCAGTTCTATTTGTTCCTCCCCTTTCATCTTTTTCAGTATTTGTAAGGCTATGTATTCTTTAACCAAAGCGGCTTCTTTTTCCAACGGCACGACTTCTTTTTTACCTTCATAGATAAGGTATCTTA
Organism: Altibacter sp.; assembly: GCA_028285705.1. Classification (GTDB taxonomy): domain Bacteria; phylum Bacteroidota; class Bacteroidia; order Flavobacteriales; family Flavobacteriaceae; genus JANQOS01. The sequence goes on along the minus strand of JANQOS010000082.1, from coordinate 7,436 downwards.
AGATTTCTGAGAGTTTTTCGATCATTATTGGCGCATGGTCATGCTTTTCAATACTTAGAGAATATATATTGTTCAAAGTGTTGAATAAAAAATGCGGGCTTACCTGAGATTTTAAAAGTAGCAACTCGGTCTTTAATTTCTGGTTACTTAACGCTAAACTTCGTTTTTTTTCCAGTTCATATCGATTGACCTTCCAAAACAAGAATGAAATTAAAATTAAAGAGATGAAGTTAACGGTAAAGGAAAAAATTATTCTATGGGGTAAGGGATCCAGCAAATAATACCCCAGATCTAATAGTTGGTAAGGAATAAAAAGGAGTAGAAAAAAACCGATTATACTAATGATATAAATAAGTTTTCCTTTTTTTTCAAAGAATTTTGGAATGAAAAAAAGCAAATTCGCGTAAGCCACAAAAGCATTAATGCTACATTCTAAGAAGCTAAAGAAAACTGCCCCTTTCCATTCATAATCAAATAGCATAGAATCCAGTATCATCCCAAAGAGGAAGAGCCATAGCAAAATATGATAGACAACAATTTTTTTCATAACCGGATCAAATTGGACTCCCTAAATGTATTAGTATATCCTCAAAGAAATAAATATAATCCATGAAAGTACAGATTTAAGGAATGAAATATCATTTAATTGGAAAGACCGGCGGTACTGTCTTATACTCCCAAAAAAGCTGCTTTGGTGGAAAAATCTTTAGGGAGGAGATCGGTTGAAATACTTTTGAACTATTGTTTCACTAAAATTATAAATTATGAAAACAAAAAAGGTTCTTTTCAGCAGTGTTCTAATACTGTCTATAACAATTGCTACTGGCTGCGATAAAGATGCAACAGAAGATTTATCCACAATTTCACCGCCAGATGACACCATCGCTTTTAGGATGCCTGGTGAAGAAGCAGAACACGAAGGCACCTGGTTGCAATGGCCACATAAATATACCTATGGTGAACAACACCCTATTAGATATGACCAAATATGGGTTGACATGACCAAAGCCTTACATACAGGAGAGTTAGTACATATTATCGCTTATGATGAAGTAGAGAAAAATAGAATTACCCGGCTTTTGGAAGATGCCGGCGTAGATATGAGTCGAATTGACTTTTTAATTGAAAAAACGGAGGATGTTTGGGTTCGGGACAACGGCCCTATTTTTGTCCATGACCAAAATAACAATTTAGTGATCACCAATTGGGAATTCAATGGATGGGGAGAAAAAGCCGATTACTATCATGACAATCAAATTCCGTCTCATGTCAGCAATACAATTGATATTTCAAAAGTAGATGTGAACATGGTACTTGAAGGAGGAGCGATCGAAGTGGACGGAGAAGGTACATTAATGGCTACGAGGAGTTCTATTTTGAATGACAACAGAAATCCGGGACTATCCCAAGCGCAAGCAGAGACTTTCTTTAGACACTATTTAGGCGTTACTAATTTTATTTGGTTAGACGGAATAGCCGGGCAAGATATTACTGACTACCATATTGGCGGATTTGCCAGATTCGTACAGGGAAATGTCCTTTTAACACATGCCAGAGAATATATGGTTTCTCCTAATGAATATGAGGTTTTATCTACTGCTAGAAATGCAAATGGTGAATTATATACCCGGGTGGAACTGCCCATTGCCATAAATGTAGAAGGAAGCTACATGAACTATTATGTTGGAAATGAGGTGGTGCTTGTTCCTAACTACAATGCACCTACCGACTCTGAAGCCAATGCTATTCTTCAGGGATTATATCCGGAAAGGAAAGTCGTTGGAATTAATGTTACCGAATTATGGAAAGACGGAGGTGCGATTCATTGTGTTACCCAACAACAGCCAAAATAAAGTCCAATGAGTGAAGAAGATGTGTGATTGGAACAAAACCGACTTTAATTGGAATGAGAAACCTGTGATGAGTGAATTGTTTTTAAAACTATTTAAATAACCTAACATTTGTCCCAGGTTTGTCCTTCTATATCGAAGACTTTTTTTCTATGCTCCACTCCCCAACGATATAGTTCACTCATCACAGATTTACATGTTTTTCCATATTCCGTTATGCTGTAGGTCACGGTTATAGGACGTGTGTTTTCCACCTTTCGGGTTATCAGTAAATTTGTTTCCAGGTACTTTAATTCCTTAGACAACATTTTGGGCGTGATTCCCTCTATGATCCTTTCCAGCTCTTTAAAACCACAGGTTTCGTAAAAAGTGAGTGCAGTAATAATGGGGATCTTCCACTTACCACTAAAAATATCGAGTGCATCTCTAACCGGTACCATATAATTACCAAAATGTTCCTTCATGGGAACCTTTATGTCTGTCGTTTCTTTGTTTTGCATATCACTATACTTTTGGATACTACTATATTTTATATAGCCACTTTACAAAATAAACCAATTGCATTATGTTTGCCAAACAAAATCGTAAACAAATTGTAAGATGAAAAAAAGAGATCTAATAATCTATTATGTGGTAACGGGTTTATTCAGTTTGATCATCCTTATGGGAGCCACAATGTATTTTGTTCAATACGAGATGGTACGTGAAATGTTCATCAGTTTAGGGGTTCCTACCCAGATCATATACCCCTTAGCAATTGCAAAACTGTTGGGTATCATTGCCATATGGTTCATTAAAAATCCTCTTCTTAAAAAACTGGCCTATTTGGGATTTGCCATTGATCTGATTTTGGCGATCATTGCGCATGTAAACGCCGGTGACGGAGGCGCTTTTGGTCCTGCTGTCCCGCTTGTTTTACTGGCCATATCGTATTGGTTTTATAGGAAGAAGCATACTAATGCGAAGGTACTTGACTAGAATACTATTCTCCATTTAAATATTTGTGACAGTAAGATTTTGAGAATTAATTTCTATCTTTAGGGTTCTCCCTTAGTACATGATATCCAAATTATTTTATCTGTAATAAAAATAATTATGGCAATTCATGTAGAGAAGACACCTCCGGACAAAAAGAAATCTGTTACCCCTGAGACTCCTCAAAAACGAGGTGATAAAGAGTCCCTTTTTCAGTATACGGACCATCGCCCCGAGGCCATTGCGCAAAGAAAGCTTCAGGGAGTAATTCATGATAGTCCCAGGGTGAATAAGTTGCAGTCAACACAGAAGATGGCCAATACCAGTCCATTGACCATACAACGAACCAAATGGGTCTATCCCGGGAAAGACTGGGACCTTGAAAAAGACTGGAATGAAGAAAAAAAATCAAAACCCATGAGTCTTTGGGTTATTTCCGAAGAGACCAAAAACGACAGGGATACATATCCCAATCCTAATAATCCCAGGTACAGTGAAGTTTTTGACAGGTACAAAAGGCCCGGGGTTACATACGACCAGAATCTGGGATCCTTCTCCGGGGAAGGAGTTAAAGGCCATGAGCAGCCCAAAGAATTTACAGATTATGACACCTCTCCCGAGGCCGAGGTGTACAAACTACTGGAACAAGCCCATATCCTTCTTTCTCCCGATACACTTCGTGACCCTAATTTTGTTAAGCGGCCCGGAAGAGGTAAAGGTATCCATGACCTGATGCGGCAAATAGATATGATCAAGGCCAGATTAACAGGAGAGAATAAAGGACTGCTTGCACTAATTGAAAAAAAGAAGAAAGAAATAGCTTCCTTTTTTGAAGAGGGGCGTTCGCTTGAGTTGTTTGACCATACTACACTTATGCACCAACCGCCCAATGTGATCTGTGCCCTTTTTGCACACAATTCTGCCGGGCCCTACTATGCTTTTCCAACCACCTATTCCAAAAAAATAATAGGAGAAGAACACGGTGTGCTTCCAAAATCTTATGAAGCCTCTCTGGCAGACGGCCAATACCAGTTTGCGATCTTGCCAAGTAAACCTACAGAGGTACTTATAGGAAAAGGAGGGCATTCAACATTAACAAACAACAGGCCGGTCATCTATGCCGGAACCGCATATTTTAGTAAGGGAAAGTTGCTGTACTGGAACAATGATACCGGACACTACGCTACTACTCCGGAGCGTGCTTCGCAAACGCTTATTGCCCCTACCGATGACCTTGGCGGAGGTATATTGCCTTTAAGGAAGTTCCACTATTTTGAACCTAAATAATAAGCAAAGTCTTGAATACAGAATTAATTTTTATCTTTACAACTCTCCCCCTTTAAGTATATAATCTAACTTTAAACAATAGCTGCCTTTCTGGTGGTGTTAGGATATGATATGCATTAGTATATCTGAGTTGTGTGTTATTGTGAAAAATCAAAATTATGAGGATATTTATTAGTTGGTCTGGAGATAGAAGCAAAATTATTGCTCAATCATTACGAAAATGGTTACCAAAAGTTATACAAGCGGTTGATCCTTGGATGTCAAATGAGGATATTGAATCTGGAATGAAATGGTCAAACGAAATTTCAGGAGAATTAGAAAAATCAAATTTTGGAATCATATGTATTACCAATGAAAATCAAAATAATCCTTGGATAACATTTGAGGCCGGTGCCCTTTCTAAAATAATCAATAGTTCTAACGTCTGTCCTTTTTTATTTGATTTAGAACCTTCACAACTAAGTGGGCCTGTTTCACAATTCCAAGCGAGAAAAACTGATAGAGAAGGAACATTAAAAATTTTAAGAACAATTAATAATTCGCTAGTGAATAATAACTTGAAAGAGGAAGAATTGGAAGAAATTTTTGAAGTTTGGTGGCCAAGACTGCAAAGTGATTTTGATAAAATTCCAGAATATGATGGTGAAAAAGTAAATATTCGTAGTACAGAAGAGATTTTGTCCGAAATTGTAATTAATACGAGAGAACAATTAAGAAGAGAGGAGATAAGAATGAATCGCTCTTCAGAAATGGATAAAAAATTTGATAGATTTATTTCTTTCATTGAAAGCTATGAAGAAGGTATTGTTTCTAATTTTAAAGATATTAACCTTATAAAATCTAAGTTTTTAGATGATAACAAACATATTGATGAAAATACTCATAGCAATTTTGAACCCAATTTAACAGAATTAATTAATAACCTCAAGGATTTAAAAAAATTAGATAAGACGTTTACCGAAAAGCTATTGGATCCAAAGAAACATAATCCTGAGGAAGATACTAAGGAATAAAAGCCAAACCTCACATTGTATAACTACAATTATGAATGGATTCGACTACCCTTTGACTTAGCTCAGGACAAGCTAACGAATCCACTCGGAAATGATAAAGTCTGTGCCAAACTGAAAATAAATACTAATTTAACCTGCAACTGACGGTTATATGAGGCCGTTTTCCTTAATTAAAACTATAACATAGATCATGCTGATTAGTCAAAAATTCAAATAAACAAAGGTCCCTTTTGATAGTGAAGATGAATTGAGACAAGTAATTGTAGGGAATTATGAGCATTTGTTCGGACCGTTGGCAGCAACAAAAACTCAAAATATAAGTGTATCTTTTTTGATGTTTACGGGTCACCTTTATAAAACATAAAAAATTTGAAGTATGAATACCTGTAAATGCACAAATTGTGAATGCCCAAAATGCGATTGCAAAAATTGTATGGAAGGCACCTGCACGTGTTCCAAATGTGAATGCTCAAACTGCAGTTGTTGCTAAAATATAACAGGGTTAGTTTCCACACTGATCCTGTTGTAACCATTTAAAATATGAAAACTCAAGAGGTCTGGCAGACATATGGACAAGAGATGTATTTCTTTATCTTAAAAAAGGTAAAGAACAAGAACATTGCAAATGATGTTTTTCAAAATAGTTTCTTAAAGATCCATAAGAACCTGCATCAATTAAAAGCAGAGCAAAAATTGAGGGCATGGGTGTTCCAAATAAGCAGAAACGAAATTGCAAATTATTTCAAAAAGGAATCAACCTATGAAAATCCGGATGCAGGCATTATAAACAGTACACTTGATACACGCCAGGATTTTTGTTGTTTCGACAGGTTTATTGACGAATTGCCCAAACATTTTAGAGAGGTTATTGAACTAACGTATATAAAAGGTAATAAACAAGAAGAAGTTGCCGAAATTCTGCAGATAAGCCTTGCCAATGTAAAAGCCCGGATAAGGCGTTCCAAAACACTTCTAAAGAAAAGGTTCCAGGAATGTTGCAAACACGAAATCAATAAACAGGGAAATCTGACCGGAACACCTAATTGTGTATCGTGTACTTGAAAATTGTGGCCGACTACAAAGACATTAAGGATTCATTGTACATAAAGAAATAAAAGATGCATGGCCCACCCCTCTCAATCCCATTAAAGAGATGTATACCCGGATTTATCGACCGGTGGTGCAATTTTGATAGGGCCGTGCCGCTTAAGTTGCTCCAATTGTTGTTTATCATAGATCCATTCTCCGGAGTGGTCCTTACGGTGTGTTAATGACACTTGCTCCCTAAGGTCATTCTCAGTTACATAATACTTGGAAACTACCTTGCGGGCTATTGCAATTTGATCTTCCATGGTAATTTCCTCTCTAAAAGGATTCTGTTCTTCAATTAAGATCAATTGCCCCACCTCTTCTCTAATTCTCGGTTTCGATTTAACAATAGCAACAACTTGCTCATCAGATAATTTATCGATGGTCAGTTCTTCTTCTTTATCATCCCATACCGAAGAAAGCTTGTCTATACTCCCCTTACCTTCCTTTTTAGCAAAATATTCATCATCCTCCGAATAGCCTTCGGACATTTCTCCCCGAGCTATATGCAACGCATGTATCAGCTCATGCCCCAGGACGACCCAGGCGGGTTCCAAGATCTTGTTCTTATCTTCATCATAGGCGGTCAATTCGGTATCTTTCATATGAGCCCCTACCATAACGCTTGAAGCACTTCCCTCACTTTCACTACTGGCCGCTGTTGAATCGTGCGGAAGTGCATAGGCCGGCCCTCCTCTATATTCACCCGGATGCCTTGGCGTAATTGTAATGGTATGCCTGTGCTCATTTGTAAGGATCTCATGCAATAGAACACGCCCGGAAGGAACCGACAATAATCTTGCATACATTGCCTTGATCTGGGGAGGAAAACTGGCTTTTATGGATGATTCCGCTTCACCGGTATCTATTTTTAGCAGTCCGCTGCCATCCCGCAACTGGTCCCAATACCAGCTAAGCGTTCTTTCATGCTCTCCCGTGCTTACTCCAAAGTCTTCCCAAGTTGGAGGTTCGTCATCACTTCTGTACAATTCATCCAATAGCGTGATTGCCTCTTGATGGTCCTGCTGAACCTGTTCTACCAGTTTTAGCATCTCTTTATTATTCATGGAATCCGGGGTTTGTGAGAACCACAGGTTGAGTCGTCGCTCAAAAGCGGCCAGTTTTTTGATCAATACATTGTTACGTGCTTGGAGGTCTTTTCGGTCAGCTTCAAGGGTACCATGCTGCTTAGCCAATAAGTAATCCTTTTTCAATACTCTTT
>JANQOS010000072.1 GCA_028285705.1 Altibacter sp. | reverse complement strand
ACCCTTATTCATTCATACAAGGATTTACCCGGGAACAGACATAAATTTAACAGGAACCTGATCTCCTGTACTTATTTTTCGGGAATTCATATTAGTAATGATGATGTATTTTTGTGTTACGGAATTAACGATGTTGACTGGAGTATCGCCTCTCTTAAAATAAATGAACTATGCCGGTAAGAACATATTATTGGAACACCAAAAAAGTATCTGCTTTTAAGTATTATTCAAATATAGTATTGAGAAGAAGGGAAGAATTTCTTAGACACGGTAACGCAGGAGATATTTTTAACAAGGACCTAATTACCTTTTTATATCGTACGGATCCAGTCAATATAGAAAAAGAAGGCAACAGGTTGTTACTTGTAGGCTCTGTGATGTCCATCCTGGAAAAAGGAGATATTGTAAATGGTATAGGCTGGAAAGGAAATGATCTGTCAGCCAAGAGAGAAGAAATTGCTTCGGCAAAGGTCTATGGGGTTCGGGGGCCTTTAACCAAACAGCTCTTTGAGGATTACGGAACAGATCTGTCAAACCTTAAATTTGAATATGATCCCGGGCTGTTGATAAAGGAGGTCTATAGTATTGACAGTAGTAAATCCACTCACGAAGAGGTACTATTCATTCCTCATTTTAGAGATACATGGATGTATAACGGAAACTACCCTGAAGGAATAAAGATGGTACCTATCGATAACCACCCAAAAAGGTTAGCAAAGGAAATTCTAAAAGCGAAAGTAGTATATACATCATCTTTGCACGGAATTATATTTAGCCATTCGTTACAAAAAGAATGCATCTTCGTTGCACCACAATCCAGAGAGCCCATTTTTAAATACAAAGATTATTACCACTCTATTGGGATGGAAATGCCGGAACCTGTCAAAAACATACATTCTTTGAATTTTGGCAAGGACAAACCGACAGTTTTAGACAGAAATATTACTATGGACGATTTTTACTTCCCGGATATTTCAGCCCTGGAAAAAGCAAACATTTTAGTTTCGTAAAAGTATTGTATTTTGGTATTGATTAACCCTTGTAATGTGTAATGGAAAAGGAACATAAGAATATGGTATTTATACCCGGTATTAAAAACGAAAATCCTTTTTTTGATGAAATTACAGCACATACCAAAACTAAGTTCGTTTATGGTGATCTAGATCTCTATAAAAAAAGCTACGGTGCAGTATTGATCCATTGGCCGGAACAATTGTTCAATTGGGAAGTTCCTACCGAAGAAGGAATTCAAAAGCTCAAAAATCATATTAAGACCTGGAAGGATTCGTCCAAGATCATATATGTAGTTAATAACAGTGAACCTCATGTTCTTACCGATCCTATCTATAAAGAGCTGTATAAATTAGTGGTAACCTATTGTGATATAATGGTACATTTGGGGGAATATAGTTTATTGAAGCTTAGAAAGAAATACACTTCCGTTTTACATCAATTGATTCCGCATCCTTTATATGAAGCCTCATTTAAGGTCTTAGACAAACAAATGGCCCGTAAAAAACTGGATATACCGAAAAATGATTTTGTAATGATTGCCCCGGGCAGAATTAGAAAAATGGAAGAACGTACCTTGATAGTGGATGCTTTTAAGAGCATCCCTGTAACAAATAAAATTCTATTGGTCCCCTATATGCTTAAAAAGAAGGTCAATTTAGAGTTTAAAGGAAGGACAAAACTGAAAAAGCTTATAGATATTAAGAGAGTACTTGAAAAGCTTATTAATTATTCTACAAATAAAAAGCATGTTTTTGGGTTTTCTTTTACTTCTTTTGAGGACCTTTCACTATACATGTCTGCGGCAGATATAGTGTTTATCCCCAGGACCACTATTTTAAATTCAGGAAATTTATTTTTAGGCCTCACTTACCAAAAAGTTATAGTAGGACCGGATGTAGGCAACATTAGTGAATATCTTGATTATTTTGATCTGCCAAAATTTAACGCCAATCATAAAGGGTCTATTAGATCTGCTATGGAACAAGCAGTAGTATTACACCAAAATAATTTTAAAATTCCGGCAGGTAAATTAGAACATTTACGTCCGGGAAATATCGCAAAAAAATGGGACGAGCTTATAGATCATTCCGTTCAATAAAGATGGTGTATAGTAATAGATTTTACTATATTTAGCTATTATTAGAACGTTGTCTTAATTGTATTCGTAAACATGCATATCCCTTGTTTTTAGGTAAAATTTACAGTGAAATAGTATGAAAAATAGAAGATTGAATGTCTTGGCTGTGTTGGTCAATTATGGTGAAGAACAACTGGGGTATTTGCAAACAGTAGTAGCTGGTTTAAAGAGTTTTTCCAATTACAATGTAACAGTGATCGTTAATTCTAATATTGATCTCTCAACCGATGGTATAGACAAACTAAATATTATCGAATTAGAAGACTACGAGCTACTCCCGCTTACGTGTAGAAAAGTGATCTGGGAGAACAAAAATGACTATGATATATTTCTTTATGGCGAAAATGACCATTTATTTACCGAAGAACATATCGACAAGCATCTAAGCTATTCTAAAATACTACCTAAAAACAGAATTACTGGGCTTATACAATACGAAGAAGATGCAACCGGGAAATACTATCCGGGATATCATTTGGATTTTGAATGGGATTTTGACTCTGTTGAAGTTCATGGAGAGAAAAAATTCGCGCATTTTTCAAACATACACCAGGCTACATTTATTTTAACGAAGGAGCAACTGATTAGAGCCGGGAAAAAATTCAATTTTAACGAGTTGGTTAAGGATGAGGGACCTAAATATATCAAATCCTTTAAAAGAAAAGCTAAGAAGGCACTGGGGCTAAAAATTGAAAGGCCTAACCTTTACAGTAAAAAATGCAAAGTGAATACCGATGTTTTTAAATACGGAGGTATGAAAAAGGTAATTTGTATATCAGATTTTGAACAAAACCTGATTCATCACCTGCCAAATATCTATATAGACGGACTTAAAGGAAGAAACAAATTTCGTTCGGATGATAAGAGAATGAAAGAATCATTGTTAAGATTATTGAAGAAGGAAGTTTAGATAAAAGTAAATGATGGTAAAGTTATCCTGCGTAATTTTGGCAAACACAAAAGATGAGTCATCCTATAGGATGACGATCAATTGTATTACATCATTAATTGATTCATTACAAACAATAGGACATACGCAAATTCTATTAATAGAAAGTAACCCCAATTATGATCGGGGCCTATATAAGTACCCAAAAGAAGTCCAGGTTGTAGAAACAAAAGACAGCTCCTTTAATTTTCACAGAAATTTAAATCGCGGCCTAGAAAAAAGTGAAGGAGAATACATTGCATTTTGTAATAATGATCTTATGTTTCACGAGGATTGGTTTACTCAAATACTATCGATTGCAGAAGACAAGAGTTTAAAGGCGTTTTCTCCGGTTGACCCTAAAGAGCCAAAGTTACCTCATAGAGTAACTTCCAATTTCGAATACATGGAAGGTTACGAAATACAAAAATTCTTTAAAGGATGGTGCTTTGTTGTTAGAAGTAGTGTATTTAGAACCACGGGGAATTTTGATGAACGATTCAATTTTTATTTTGCAGACAATGATTTTATTATGACGCTAAAAAAATATCACCTTCGGCACGTTGCAGTAATGAATTCTAAAGTAGAACACTTGCAGAAAGAAACAGGGCCTTATATACAAAACATGGATACGTTATTAAACGGCTTAACCATTGACCGTTCAAAAATTCCCGATTATGTTCTAAAAGAAAAAAGGTATTGGTTATTAACAAGTGACAAGATGGTAAACGGGCTTATTCAATACCATAAGAAGTGGGGAAGTTTCAGAGCCTTGAAGGTTAAAGAAATATTAGCCCGTTTATGTGTAAAATTAAGGATGCCTTACCTTAAAAGGTTTATATATTTGACTAATTGACCTTTTAAGGAAAACTGTGTCTCGTATATTTATTTTGATATAATTTCGGTCATAGAATCTTTATAACTTATTTCATAATCTATAGACTCTTTTTTAAAAAAGTTTTAATTTACAACTTTAAGTTTTTGAGTTATAAATCAAGGAAATCAAAATAGATGGCAACAATTTTAATTGCAGGCGGTGCCGGGAATATAGCAAGCGCTTTGGCTTCAAAATTCGCAGAAGATGAAAATAATACGGTTGTAATTTTAGATAACCTCTTAACAGGTGACCTGTCCAAAGTACCCAAAGCATCTAATGTAACATTTATAAAAGCGGATGTGAACAATTACAATGATATTGTACCTGTTTTTGGACGGTATAATTTTGACTATGTTTTTCACTATGCAGCCGTTGTTGGAGTAAAGAGAACACTGGAGAACCCTATCCTGGTCTTACAGGATATAGAAGGCATTAAAAATATTTTGTCACTATCAAAGAATTCAGGAGTGAAGCGAGTCTTTTATTCGAGTTCTTCCGAAGTCTATGGGGAACCATTTGAAATACCCCAAAATGAAAACACTACACCCCTAAACTCACGGTTACCTTACGCTATAGTAAAAAATGTTGGTGAAGCATTTTTCAGGTCCTATTATCAGGAATATGGATTGGAATACACCATTTTTCGCTTTTTTAATACTTACGGCCCCAATCAAAGTGAAGATTTTGTAATTCCACGCTTTTTAAAATCGGCACTAAAAAATGAGCCTATCACTATTTATGGAGATGGAAAGCAGACAAGGTCTTTTTGCTATGTAGACGACAATGTAGATACCTGTATCAAAACAATGATATCCAATAGCTGCGTTAATGATGTATTAAATGTAGGAAGTGATATCGAAATAAGTATTTTAGACCTGGCCAGGCAAATAATTGCCATTACAAACTCCTCTTCTGAAATCAGACATATTGAAGCTTTGGAAGAAGGGGATATGACAAGACGTTGTCCGGACAATTCAAAAATGAGGTCCATATTAAAAAGGGACCTCATATCTCTTAATGATGGTATTAATAGGCTAATACAATTTTATGAGAATAGGTAATAACCCGAATAATGAGGAGATAATTGATGCGGATATTGCCTTTCATAGGGTTATTATTCCTGTTTATATTCCTTCCGAAGAAGACTACTTTAAAGACGCGTTTCAAATTTTTAACTACTGCCTGACCTCTCTAATGAAGACCAGTAGTACACCTCTTAAAGTTTCCGTAATAAGTAACGGGAGCTGCACAACTGTGAATGAGAAGCTACTGGAATTTCAAAAAAAAGGAGTTATAGACGAATTGGTCATTGAAACAGAAGGAATTGGAAAGATCAATAGTGTTCTAAAAGCTTTAAGAACCGCAGATGAGCGCCTTATTACAATTACCGACGCAGATGTATTATTTGATGATGGATGGGAAGACGCGGTTACTACGGTATTTAAAAATTTTCCGAAAGCCGGTGTAGTTTGCCCGGTACCGGTTTTTAGGAAACACTTTCATCTAACGAGTAATATTTGGTTGCGCTATTTATTTTCAAAGAAATTGCGTTTTCGTCCTGTAATAAATCCGGAAGCTATGACCCAATTCGCCAAGAGCATTGGCTGGTCCAGACTGGATAATAAATACAAAGATGTAATTGCAACATTGAGATCCAAAAATGGAACATCTGCTGTAGTAGGAAGTGCACATTTTGTAGCTACATATAAGAGAGAGGTATTTTCAGAAATGCCTGAAGGAAATAGCAAATATAAGATAAGGGGTAATAGTGAATATTTGTACACAGATCTTCCAGTAATAAAAAAAGGAGGATTTAGGCTAACAACACCTAATAACTATGCATTTCACATGGGCAATGTATTAGAAGACTGGATGACAGAGAAGTTTGAAAAATTGAAAGAAAACAAGAAAACTAATGAGAAGCCAGTATTGAAGACATTAAAAAAGCCTGTTTTATACCCTATGTTTGTGGAAAAACTCTTT
>JANQOS010000053.1 GCA_028285705.1 Altibacter sp. | reverse complement strand
ATATCGGTTACGGTAGGAACATCAAATGTTTCAGAAACTTTTTTAAGAATATTCAAAGCTTTTTCATCTCCAATGCCGGTAAAGCTGTCAATACGGCTTCGGTTGGCCTTTTTAAAACTTCCCTTAAAAACAAACGGAATCTCAAGTCGATTGGTGATAGCGACGATCTTTTCAGCGATCAATAGCGCCATGTCTTCACCTTCAATGGCACAAGGGCCCGCCAATAGGAAGAAATTATTGGAATCTACGTGTTTTAGCTTCGGAATTAATTCAAGTTTCATTTTAAAAATTTAGTAGTGCAAAGATAACATATTATTGAAGCAAAATAATTAACTGTTTATTGTGCTTTAATAGTTTCAGAAACACTACTTTTGCACCGCCTTAAGAAAGAGCAACACTATGAATATCAAAAACATTGCGATCATTGCACACGTAGACCACGGTAAAACCACATTGGTGGATAAGATCATGCACCATTGTAGTTTGTTTCGTGAAAACGAAAAAACAGGCGAACTGATCCTGGATAACAATGACCTGGAACGTGAGCGGGGTATTACCATTACTTCAAAAAATGTCTCTGTAGTTTACAAGGACACAAAAATTAATATCATCGATACTCCGGGCCACGCCGATTTTGGAGGAGAAGTAGAGCGTGTATTGAATATGGCCGACGGTGTTCTACTGTTAGTGGATGCTTTTGAAGGCCCCATGCCACAAACACGTTTTGTATTACAAAAAGCCATTGCATTGGGCTTGAAACCCTGTGTGGTTGTAAATAAAGTAGACAAAGAGAACTGTACTCCGGATGAGGTTCATGAAGCTGTGTTTGATCTGATGTTCGAACTGGGCGCTGAAGAATGGCAATTGGATTTTCCAACAGTGTATGGCTCTGCAAAACACAATTGGATGAGCGATGACTGGAAAAACAAGACCGAAAATATTGAACCTTTACTGGATATGGTCCTGGAACACATTCCATCTCCAAAAGTAGAGGAAGGTAGCGTACAAATGTTAATTACCTCATTGGATTATTCTTCTTTTACGGGCCGTATCGCTATTGGGCGTTTACAAAGAGGGGTTTTAAAAGAAAATATGCAGATCACACTTGTAAAGCGAGACGGTTCTACAGTAAAGTCCAGGATAAAAGAATTACACACCTTTGAAGGTTTGGGCCGCTTAAAAGTTACAGAAGTTCAGGCCGGTGATATTTGCGCATTGGTTGGTTTGGAAGGTTTTGATATAGGCGATACGGTTGCGGATATTGAAAACCCGGAAGCATTAAAGACCATTGCGATCGATGAACCAACAATGAGTATGTTGTTTACCATTAACGATTCTCCTTTCTTTGGAAAAGATGGAAAATATGTTACTTCAAGACACATTAAAGAACGTTTGGAGCGTGAACTGGAAAAGAACCTGGCTCTGCGTATGCAGCCTACGGACAGTGCTGATAAATTCATGGTATTTGGCCGTGGTGTATTGCACTTATCCGTCCTAATTGAAACCATGCGCCGCGAAGGTTACGAATTGCAAATTGGACAACCCCAGGTGATTATAAAAGAGATCGATGGTGTTAAGTGTGAACCTGTCGAAGAATTAACCATAGACCTACCTGAGAATGTTAGCGGAAGAGCCATTGACATGGTGACACTTAGGAAAGGGGAGATGCTAAGCATGGAAGCAAAGGGAGAGCGAATGGTGTGTAAGTTCAATATTCCGTCACGTGGGATCATTGGATTGCGTAATCAATTGTTAACAGCTACTGCTGGTGAAGCCATTATGACGCACCGTTTCTTAGAATACCAACCCTTAAAGGGAGGTATTCCTGAAAGACAGAACGGAAGCCTGGTATCCATGGAGAACGGTTCTGCTATTCCGTATTCAATAGATAAATTACAGGAACGCGGACGTTTCTTTGTACATCCTAATGAAGATATTTACGAAGGGCAGGTAATAGGCGAGAATTCGCGCCAGGATGATATGGTGGTGAATATCACCAAAACAAAAAAACTTAGTAATGTAAGGTCTGCAGGCGCAGATGACAAGGCTAAGATCGTTCCTGCCATAAAGTTTTCGTTGGAAGAAGCTTTGGAATATATTCAGAAAGATGAATATGTAGAAGTGACGCCAAGCCATTTGAGATTGCGCAAAATTTTACTTAAAGAGGTGGATCGCAAACGTAATAAGCTGTAAATATTATTGGTGTTTGTTTCAATAAACTGGGTGTTTTTTAGTTTATTTGTTAAGTTTTTGTAAAAAGAAAATCAATTTAAAAAACTTGTTGGTATGAATTTTTTGTATTTCGACCCGGGATTAGGGGCAATGATTGTACAAGCCATAGTGGCTGTAGCTGCAGGGGTTATTTTATTTTCAAAAAATGTGATGTATAAGATTAAGGCCTTTTTTGGATTATTGAAAAAAGATGAGGATACTTACGATTCAATAGATATTGATGAGCAAGACACCGATACACATGACAAACAATAATAGTAACGTACACCAAGCTTCATTCAGGGACCCTTCCGGGTATATGTTTCATGATGGTGGGACCTTGCGTAGAGTTATAAACCCTATTTACTTTCCGCAGTATAAAAAATTAACCGATAGTGGTTTTTATAAAGCACTTATCAAAAATGAATTGCTGGTCCCTCATACGGAAACTTCAGCTT
>JANQOS010000047.1 GCA_028285705.1 Altibacter sp. | reverse complement strand
TAGGGTCTAATCCCTCCACCTTTCTTGATAACATTTCAATAAAGTTTTGAACTTTGTGAGCACAAATATTCAGTTAGAAAAAGTTATAAACCAAATTTTTTTTAAACTTTTTTTGTTCTGTAAGCTATTCTTTTTCTTTTTTGGCCAAATACTTATCTCTAATAATCTGGCTTACGGGCTTGTTTTCAACTTTACTTTCTAACCAGGAAATTATATCCAGATATAAAAATGCTCTGCGTTCATAGGGGTGATCCTCAAAAGGCTTTAGTTTTTCAAGCAGATTTTTAAAGGCTCTTTTAATATCATGCGGATAAATATCCGGGAGACCCTTAATAAATTTTATCATCTCCTTTTGTACTTCATGTAGATCATCCATTTTAATTAAGAACTGATATGTACTTTTTATAAGGGTTTCCAAATGATAGTCCAATCCTGCCTCATAGTGTGAAACCAGATTTAATACCCTCGAAAAGCAAAGTAGGTCCTCCCTCATGGATAATGATTTATTTGAGATGATCTTTCCCAGATATTCAATAGTTTTTCTGTAGTTTCCGGAGCCAAAGTGAATACACGCAAACTTATAATACAAAGTCATGATATGGTGTTCATCTATTCGGTTCTTATAAATAGGTAGTTTTGATTCTATTTCGGGGATCAGATCCAATCCGTCCGTGAAGGTTCCATCCATAAAATGTACATTTACCTTGTTTGTACTTAAATACAAAAAGGACAAAGCTTCCACATTTTCATCCTTCGGAAAGGATTCTTCAGCTACAATCGATTCGAGCTTAGTGAGGGCCGTTAAAAATTTTTCAGGACTCTGAAGAAAAAATAAAGACTCCAGTAAGTAGTTATTTCCTTTTAAGAAAAAAACAGGATTTAAGCTGATCATTTTCGGGTTCAGGTAGAAAAGGTCTACCCATTTCATAGAATATCGATAACAATTCAAAAAATCCTGGAGTAAAAAACTATACCACAAATAAGCCTTGTACAACCATAGCTTTTCTCTAAACCCAAGTGTTTCTATATTATATTCGGGTAAGTGTTTCGCAAAATAACCCGAAATAGATTTACTTTCCTCTTCGCTCTTCACATATCCGGTCTTTAAAAAAATTCCATACAGTTGTAAGGATAGATTTGACAATTTACTAGCAATGGTATTTGCTGCACTTAGTTCTTTTGCCTGAATTGTCAACTCATCTGCACGGCCGTTTATACTTCTTGTGATATATTGGGATTCTATTATTTTTTCAAATTCGACAATTTCATAGGCCAGGTTCTTTTCTTCATTCTGAATAGCTACCTCCTTGGCTTTTCCCAAAAGTTTTAAACTCTGTTTATAAAGGCCCTTATGGTACAAAATAGATGCAAAATCGAGCTGCTCCCTAATTTGAGACCTAATATTCTGGTGAGAAGGATTTAGTGTTAAGCTTATAAGTATTTGTTTATACAAATGAGCCTTTACATTTGCGAGTTGTTGTTTCTTAAAAATTCCGCTTTTCAGAATTTGAGATTCGTCATATACATTTAACTTTTCAAGAACATTGAATAAATTCAAAAACTTAGAGTCATTATTCACTCCCAAACGACCTACATAAAGTTTAAATTGCCGTTTTTCAGATTTTGTCAGCGACTTCACCAACGTAAATAAATTATCTTTTTGATCTTTAGTCATAATAATATGATCATTTTTAACTTTCTGTTTTTCAGTTATATATGTTAAAAATTTACATGTTAAACATCGTAAAAATAAAACTGAAATACGCTCATTAGAGATTTCCAAAATATACATTCGTACCAGAATAAGAAAATATATTTTGATAAATGTCAAGTACCAATGTCTATATCTTTGACACTACACTTCGTGATGGCGAACAAGTTCCGGGCTGTAAACTGAATACCCGTCAGAAGCTGGTCATCGCAGAGAAACTGGATGATCTGGGTGTAGATATTATTGAAGCGGGGTTTCCGGTATCAAGTCCCGGTGATTTCAAGTCTGTAGAAGAAATTTCCAAAATTGTAAAAAATGCGACGGTCTGTGGCCTTACCCGGGCAGTTAAAAATGATATTAAGGTAGCAGCCGAGGCACTATCAAATGCTAAAAGGCCCAGGATCCATACTGGTATTGGAACTTCAGATTCCCATATTAAATATAAGTTCAAACTAACGCGCGACGAAATTATTACACGTGCTTACAAAGCTGTAAGCTTTGCAAAATCGTTTGTTGAAGATGTGGAATTTTATGCTGAAGATGCCGGTAGAACAGAAAACCCATACCTGGCTAAAGTTTGTGAAGCTGCTATAAAAGCTGGTGCTACTGTCTTAAATATTCCTGATACAACAGGATATTGTTTACCCGCTGAATATGGTGAAAAGATCAAATACCTGAAAGAAAATGTAAAAGGAATTGAAAAAGCTGTCCTGTCCTGCCATTGCCATAACGATCTGGGGTTGGCGACAGCCAACTCTATTGAAGGCGTTATCAATGGTGCGCGCCAGATAGAATGTACCATTAACGGTATTGGAGAACGGGCAGGAAATACAGCTTTGGAAGAAGTCGTCATGATCTTAAAGCAACATCCTT
This sequence comes from Altibacter sp., assembly GCA_028285705.1. Taxonomy (GTDB): domain Bacteria; phylum Bacteroidota; class Bacteroidia; order Flavobacteriales; family Flavobacteriaceae; genus JANQOS01. The sequence continues at coordinate 4,276 of JANQOS010000047.1, read as the reverse complement.
ATCTAAATCTTGATACAAATATCAAAACACAAAAATTATTTGGTATAAGTCAATTAGTTTCCGAACATATGGGAATCTATACCCAACCAAATAAAGCGATAGTTGGGGCAAATGCCTTTGCTCACAGTTCCGGAATCCATCAAGACGGAGTTATAAAGAAACGGGAAACCTACGAAATTATAGACCCAAAAGAAGTAGGAGTTACCCAATCTGCTATTGTTCTCACAGCACGTAGTGGGCGTGCCGCGCTAGCATACAGAGCTAAGAAAGTTGGTTATGAACTAACCAAACTTCAGTTGGATGAAGTCTACACAAACTTTCTTCGTTTTGCAGACCGAAAAAAAGAAGTGAAGGATCGGGATATTCATGAGATCATTGAAACAAGTAAGGTATATCAGCAAATTATTTCTGCCTAAATGAAGAAAACACTATTTGATAAAGTATGGGACGCTCATGTGGTCGATTCAATAAAAGACGGACCACAGGTTCTGTACATAGATAAACACCTGATACATGAGGTAACTAGCCCGCAGGCTTTTCAGGAATTGGAAGAACGCGGTATTCCGGTTTTACGTCCGGGACAGATCATAGCTACTGCAGACCATAATACACCAACTGTAAACCAACATTTACCCGTAAAGGATACATTATCGCGTAAACAATTGAAACAATTATCTGCTAATTGTAAAAAAAACGGGATTACCTTATACGAATTGGGGCATAAGTACAATGGTATTGTCCACGTCATTGCTCCCGAGTTAGGATTTACTCAGCCGGGGATGACCATTGTTTGTGGGGATAGTCATACCTCAACACACGGAGCATTTGGTGCTATTGCCTTTGGAATTGGTACCAGTCAGGTTGCCCAGGTTTTTGCCAGTCAGTGTTTATTGCTGAAAAAACCAAAAAAAATGCGGATCACCGTTAATGGAAAATTGAAAAAAGGGGTGCTTCCAAAAGACATTATCCTTTATATCATCTCTCAGATAGGAACCAATGCAGGCACTGGGTACTTCTGTGAATATGCAGGAGAAGTGTTTGAAGATATGAGCATGGAAGGTCGAATGACCGTTTGTAATATGAGTATTGAAATGGGAGCCCGGGGTGGTATGATCGCTCCGGACGAAACTACTTTTAGTTATATAAAAGGAAGAAAATTTGCACCTAAAGGAAAAGACTTCGAGGCAAAAGTCGCCTATTGGAAAACACTTTCTACCGATAAAGATGCTGTATTAGATAAAGAATATAGCTTTAATGCATCGGCTATAGAGCCAATGCTTACCTATGGAACTAATCCCGGAATGGGAATTAAGATCTCTGAGAACATTCCAATACTTAATGACAGGTCTTTTACAAAAGCACTTGATTATATGGGCTTTGAAGCTGGAGAAAGCTTATTGGAAAAATCCATCAATTATGTGTTTATAGGAAGTTGTACAAATTCTCGAATTGAAGATTTCCGTATAGCTGCAAATTTTATAAAAGGAAAGCAAAAAGCAGAACATGTGACCGCCTGGCTCGTACCGGGTAGCAAACAAGTGGAAGCACAGATCGTTGAAGAAGGGCTACAGGATATTTTTGAGGCAGCAGGATTTCAGCTAAGACAACCGGGGTGCTCAGCCTGCCTGGCAATGAATGAAGATAAAATTCCGCAAGGAGAATACTGTGTTTCTACCTCAAATAGAAATTTTGAAGGCCGCCAGGGGCAAGGTGCCCGAACTCTATTGGCCAGTCCTTTGGTAGCAGCAGCTACTGCTATAGAAGGCAAGATCATTGATATTACAAAACACCTGAATTAATGGAAAAATTCAAGCAATTACGATCCACAGCCATTCCTTTGGATATAGAAAATATCGATACGGATCAGATCATTCCGGCTCGCTTTCTAAAAGCAACCGATAAGAAAGGATTTGGAGATAATGTATTCCGGGACTGGCGATATGATAAAAACGGAAATGTAAACGATTCCTTTATTCTAAACAACAAAGAGTATGGCGGAAGTATTCTTGTTGCAGGAAATAATTTTGGATGTGGTTCCAGTAGGGAACATGCTGCCTGGGCGCTGGCAGGATATGGATTCAAAGTAATTGTATCCAGCTACTTTGCCGATATCTTCAAAGGAAACTCATTAAACAATGGCCTATTACCTGTCCAGGTTTCTGAAATATTTCTGAAAAAAGTAATGCAGTTGTTGAAAAATGATCCAAAAACAGAAATTGAAGTAGACCTTGAAACTCAAACCATTTCAGTAATCGGTACCGGTCTATCTGAAACTTTTGAAATTGATCCGTATAAAAAAATGTGCATGCTCAATGGGTATGATGATATTGATTTTTTACTGAGCAAGCAAGAAAAGATCGAAGCTTTCGAATTAAATAATTTATAAAAAGAAGAATGAAATTAAATATTGCTGTATTACCAGGTGATGGAATTGGCCCGGAAGTAACTCAACAGGCCATTAAGGTATTAAAGGCTATCGCCACAGAATTTGACCATACTTTCAACTTTAGAACAGCCCTCGTTGGGGCCATAGCAATTGACGAAACCGGAAATCCTCTCCCTGAAGAAACTCTGGATCTATGCAAAGCAAGTGATGCCATTTTGTTTGGCGCTATTGGCGACCCAAAATATGACAATGACCCTTCTGCCAAAGTACGCCCGGAACAAGGGTTATTGGCATTACGTAAGAACTTGGGGCTGTATGCAAATATTCGCCCGGTAAAAGCATATGAGACCTTATTGGACAGGTCTCCTTTAAAAGAAGAGAATATTAGAGGAACGAACATAAGTATTTATCGAGAATTGACAGGTGGAATTTACTTTGGAGAAAAGAAATTAAATAAGGATGAGACAGAAGCATCCGACCTCTGCATCTATACAAAAGAAGAGATAGAACGTATTACTCATTTAGCCTTTAAAGCAGCTCGGTCCAGGCGTAAAAAAGTAACATTGGTAGATAAAGCCAATGTATTGGAAAGCTCACGCCTGTGGCGCAAAGTAGTAAAAGAAATAGCATTGGAGTATAAAGATGTGGAACTGGATTTTTTATTTGTAGACAATGCCGCAATGCAATTGATTTTAAACCCAAAACAATTCGATGTTATCCTCACCGAAAATATGTTTGGAGATATTATTAGCGATGAAGCTAGTGTTATAGGAGGATCCATTGGATTATTGGCTTCTGCTTCCATCGGTGGAAAAATTGGATTGTTTGAGCCTATTCATGGTTCCTTTCCACAAGGTAAAGGTAAGGGCATTGCCAATCCAATAGCATCTATCCTTTCGGCAGCTATGCTACTGGAACATTTCGGGCTACATGAAGAAGCTTCCCGTATAGAAGATGCTGTAGATAAGTCGCTGGAACTTAAAATTACCACCCCGGATCTAAGCAAGGTAAAAGAAGGTATTACAACAGAAAAAGTTGGTGACTTTATTGAAGATTATATTCTAAACCCCGAAGACACAAATATAAATTTTACAAACATTCACCTGGGGCAATCAACAATTATATAAGTAGGCGAGAACAATGAAGCCGTAAAAGCACCCCTCTAAATGACCCAATGAAGAGGATTAGTTAATTAAATAGTTCTTTAATTGTAAATAGGTCGAGATCTTCTCGGCCTTTTTCTCTTTATTCAGTATAGTTTTAACTGCTTCCGGAATTTCAATGACACTGGAGATATCTTTAGGCATGACATCCAGAAATTTTACCGGGTGAGCCGTTTCCAGGAATACTCCCAGGTAGTTTTCCCGGCCCTTCAAATACTCTTTTAATGCCAGGTACCCAATTGCTCCATGTGGATCTGCAATATATTTTTTTTCTGAAAAAAGCTGTTGCATAGCCTGTCTTGTCTGCTCATCGGTATAACTATATCCGGAGAGGTTATCACGTAGCCTTTCAATATCATTAGCATACAATTGCTGAATACGAATAAAATTACTAGGTGCCCCCACGTCCATTGCATTAGATATAGTTGCTATAGATGGTTTTGGGTCGTAATCTCCTGTCTTTAGATAATTTGGCACAATAGCATTCGCGTTTGTTCCGGTTACAAAATGATGAACGGGTAATCCTAATTTTTGTGCCAGCATTCCGGCACAGATATTCCCAAAATTTCCACTGGGTACGCTAAAAACAAGCTTCTTTCCGGTTCCCTTTAGTTTTTTATAGGTGAAAAAATAATAGAGCATTTGTGGTAGCCACCGCGCTACATTTATTGAATTGGCTGAAGTTAGTTTTCGTTTTCCGAAAAGGTCCTTATCCAAAAAAGCTTTC
>JANQOS010000150.1 GCA_028285705.1 Altibacter sp. | reverse complement strand
TTTGGTAGGTTTCCGGGTCTGCTATCGCATTAGTATCATTTGTGGCATCACCTGAAGTAGTATAATACTTAAACTGAAAATTAAATTGATCCTGAGGGCCCAAAGCCTGGGATTCATTTACGGTAAGGTCGAATATAGCACTACCGTCTCCATCTCCTTCATTTATAAATATATCATCCGGTTGCTGGTCTACAAAAGGGATCAAGGGCACTATCAAGTCTAAAGTTGTAACATCCCATCCCTGTCCGGCTGTACTCTGTAACCTCACAAAAACTATTTGAGGATTAGCTTCGTTGGTATGCGCTGTAGGATTTGCATATGCGTTGATCCCACTTAATGCATCTCCGGATGTGGGATGATAGCTCACCACTACATTACTTTGCCCATTGATGATCTGGGCTTCCCGAATGGTCATATCAAACACCTCAATTTCGTCTCCGGGGTTATTTACATCACATAAGATTATTGGGTCGGGAATTCCTGCCGTAATTTGTCCTTTAACAACAAATATTGTAAATACGGCTACTAAAAAAAGTAGTATTCTTTTCATTATAATTTTTTTGGAAAGATACTAATTATATCTTAATCCTCTTGCTATCTTTGCTTCATGCACAAAACTATTTCCAGCCTTCAAAACCCTTTGGTGAAGCAGGTAGTACAGCTTTCTGAAAAGGCCCGTGAACGAAAAAAAAGCGGGTTGTTCGTCATTGAGGGGCAACGGGAAATACAATTGGCTCTTAAGGGAGGATATATTTTGAAAACAGTACTGTTTTGTCCGGAGATCATTGCAGAAGAAAAAATTAGTCGCATCAAAGAAGGGGCAAATTCTGAAACCGAATTTATAGAAATCTCTTTCGATATTTATCAAAAATTAGCCTATCGCACTACAACCGAAGGAATTATTGCCATTACTGAAACAAAAGACCTGTCAATTAAAAATCTAGACTTTAAAACCAAAAAACCTTTGGTACTTGTAGCGGAAGCACCGGAAAAACCTGGAAATATTGGTGCGCTGCTTCGTACGGCAGATGCAGCCAAACTTGACGCTGTGATCATTGCCAACCCAAAAACCGATCTATACAATCCCAATACCATACGTAGTAGTGTGGGTTGCCTGTTTACTAATAGGATAGCTACCGGAAATACTGATGAGATCATCCGTTTTTTAAAGGAAAACAATATTGCTATTTACTGTGCCGCCTTGCAAGCATCCGTAAATTATCACCATTGTAACTTTAAAGAATCCTCTGCAATTATAGTAGGTACGGAAGCTACCGGACTATCACAGGAATGGTTAGAGAATAGTACACAGAATATTGTGATTCCCATGCAGGGAGAAATAGATTCCATGAATGTCTCGGTGGCAGCAGGAATCCTTATCTTTGAAGCCAAAAGACAACGAGATTTTTGCTGAAACTATGACCTCACAAGCCCTTTTTTACACCATTATTGGTATTTTACTTTTAAATTTTATTGTAGACAAAATACTCGATTACCTTAATGCACAGCACTTTAACGACCCTATACCCGCTGAATTGGAAGATGTGTATGACAGGTCAGATTATCAAAAATCACAATCTTATAAAAAAGAGAATTACCGTTTTGGTTTACTCACGTCAACTACCTCTTTGGTAGCAACTTTGGCATTTTTCTTTTTAGATGGCTTTGCCTGGGTAGACGGATGGGTGCGTTCTTTTACTGATAATACTATTGTTATTGCCTTGGTATTTTTTGGAAGTATTCTATTGGCAAGTGATATTTTGAGTACACCTTTTAGTTATTACCACACATTTGTGATCGAAGAAAAGTTTGGATTCAATAAGACCACCCGAAAGACATTCTTTTTGGATAAACTGAAAGGCTGGGTAATGATGGCTATTGTTGGAGGATTATTACTGGCAGCTATTGTTTGGTTTTACGAATCTACAGGAAGTGACTTCTGGTTATACGCCTGGGGAGTGGTAACGGTTTTTGCCGTATTTATGAATTTGTTTTACGCGAGGCTCATTGTACCTATTTTCAATAAACAAACTCCTTTGGAAGCTGGCGAACTTAGGTCGAAAATTGAAACTTACGCCAACAAGGTGGGCTTTACTTTAGATAAGATCTTTGTGATCGACGGGTCCAAACGCAGTACCAAGGCAAATGCTTATTTTTCAGGCTTCGGAAGTGAAAAAAGAGTTACTTTGTATGATACGCTCATCAACGATCTGGAAGAAGAAGAAATTGTAGCGGTATTAGCCCACGAAGTAGGGCATTATAAAAAGAACCACATTATTATTAATCTTGTAGCCTCAATACTTACTACCGGGTTTACTTTTTGGCTACTTTCCCTCTTGGTTGGAAATCCTTTACTTTCTGAAGCGCTAAGTGTATCCCAACCCTCGTTTCATATAGGATTGATCGCTTTTGGGGTTTTGTATACGCCAATCTCTGAAATTACCGGCTTGATTATGAACTATCTTTCCCGAAAGTTCGAATATCAGGCAGACAATTATGCCAAAGCTACATTCAGGGAACAGCCTTTGATCTCCGGATTGAAAAAACTCTCTAAAAACAGCCTGAGCAATCTTACACCTCATCCTGCCTATGTGTTTGCTCATTACTCTCACCCTACCCTATTACAACGATTTCAAAATCTAAAGAATACATAAAAAATGCTTTATAAGTAGTATAATTAGGTAAGGTATTGTCGGTATTTACGCTTCTGGAAAATAATTGATGTAGCTTTAAGTAGTTGACAACATAATATTTAACCAAAAAACCATCGCCATGAATAAAATTGCCATCACTTTTCTGTTTTTAATGATAAATCACTTTAGTTATTCTCAATTTTATGAAGATTTTGAAAATGGTATCCCCGGTAGTATGACCGAAGAGTACATTGAAGTTGGTATTAGCTGGAATCAACCCGATTGCATAATTGAAGGTAGAGATAGAACAGGAGGGGCTCCATGCCCAATAAATGGGGATTTTTCTGCTAGTTTCTGGGATAATTACACTGGGGCATCAACAGCCTTACGAACACCGGTTATGGATCTGTCTTCTGGTTTATATCGTTTAGAATTCATTCATGCGCAAAGAGAGTATGTTGCAGAATCAAGTAATCTATTATTCGTAGAGATCTCAACTGACGCTGGTATTACATGGACAGAGATAGCTCTTTTTGATTATAATATCCCGTTTCCAATAATTGAGAGTTATGATTTAGCAGCATATAACCCAAACAGTCAGACAATGATCAGATTCCGTGGAGAAATTGATTATGGATATGCTCTATTACTTGATGACATATCGGTTACACAAATTCCAGATTATGACGTGAAAATGATGTCAGTAAATATTGACCCTATTACATATGGCGCTGAAATACCAATTACCGGTATTTTTAAAAACAATGGTTTGCAGGTAATAAACTCAGTTGTTTTGAACTGGCAAACAGAAACACAAAATACAGTTCATTCTCAAGAAATCAATAATTTAAATTTAGCAGCAGGAGAAAGTTATAATTTTCTTCACAATAGTGTTTGGGAAACTGCTCCGGGTTTAGATAATATTAAAGTATGGATATCCAATGTGAATGGAAACAATAGTGATGAAAATCAAAGCAACGATTTTTTAAAAATGAAAGTTAATGTTGCCAGTGGAGTGGTTTCTAAACAAAGAGTATTGTATGAGGAATTTACTAGCTCTACATGCCCTCCCTGTTTCTATTTTAATGAAAATTTTTTCAATACTGAATTTTTAGATGCAAATACAGAAAAGTTTTCACTTATAAAATACCAAATGGATTGGCCCGGTTCAGGTGACCCATATTATACGGAAGAAGGTGGTATAAGGAAAGAATACTATAGTGTGATAGGAGTTCCTAATTTAAAACTTGAAGGTAGTGCAGGATGGTTTTATAGTAATGACCCAAATATATTGCAGATCAATCTAGATGAAGCCATATTAAAACCTGCTTATTTTACTATCAACGCAACTCATAACCTGTCAATGAACGGATGGATCGATGTAGAAGTGAACATATTACCAAATATTGCAGATACTTATAAAGTTCATGTAGTTGTAGTTGAAAAAGAAACATTTGATAATGTTGCTAATAATGGTGAAACTTCATTTAATAATGTGATGATGAAAATGTTGCCGGATGCCGAAGGTACCTTGGTAACATTCAATCCAGATGAACCTGTTAACTTAAATTATTCAACAAATTTGTCCGGTACATTTGTTGAAGAAATGGATGACCTTGAAGTAATTGTTTTTATACAAAGTATAGATTATTATAAAACAGTTATGCAATCACAGATTTCAGAATTGGGAGTTCTAAATATTGATGATACTTCACTAAGTCATGTAAAAATATACCCAAACCCTGCGAGAGGAATTCTAAATGTTACTACAGATAGGCCTGTATCAATAGGCATCACCGACCTCTTGGGAAAAATCGTGTTTCATAGAACAAGTGTAACCGATGGAACCATTCTGGACATTTCAATGTTACAAAGTGGAATCTATTTTGCGGTTATTGAAGATGGAAATCAATCAGAAACCAAAAAACTAGTCGTAGAATAATATCATTCTCTAAAATATAAAGTCAGATACTCATCTAAAATAAAAGTCCGGTAATTACTGCCAATTTAGCACTTTCCCAAAGGGCATAAAATTTGTTGTTAGTTCCAAAGGTTAATTGTATTTTAGATTTATGACAGAAGAGGTTTTAGAAGCAGAAAAAAAGGAACTTGCCAAGCAATACAAGGAATTACTGAAGGTTAGCTACCGTACACTTTCCACGAAAGACAAAAAGCTGATCCGTAGTGCTTTCGATGTATCGGTAGATGCACATAAAGAGCAACGCCGTAAATCTGGTGAGGCTTACGTGTTCCACCCCATTGCCGTTGCCAAAATAGTGGCTTCGGAAATTGGTTTGGATGCAACTTCCATTGCTGCAGCATTGCTACACGACGTAGTAGAGGACACCTCCTATACGCTTGCCGATATTGAACAGATGTTCGGGGAAACTGTTGCTCGTATCGTAGACGGTTTGACTAAGATCTCCAATATTCCATATGAAAAAGATGTCTCTTTACAGGCCGAGAATTTCAGAAAAATGCTGTTAACGCTTAATGAGGACATTCGTGTGATCATCATTAAGATTGCCGACCGTTTGCACAATATGCAAACCATGGAATCAATGCCGGCTCACAAGCAGGTAAAGATCGCTTCGGAAACCTTGTATATCTATGCTCCTATGGCACACAGGATAGGTTTGTACAACATCAAGACCGAGCTTGAAGACCTGGGTTTAAAATATACGGAGCCGGAAGTATACGAAGATATATTGAGTAAGATCAAAGAAAGTAAAGAGCAACAGGACAAATACATCAAGACCTTTTCAAAAATAATTGAGGATTCATTAAATGCCGAAAAGTTGGACTATGTTATCAAGGGGCGTCCAAAATCCATCTTTTCCATTCGAAGAAAAATGCTCGCTCAAAATGTTAGCTTCGATGAAGTATATGACAAGTTCGCAGTACGAATTATATACAAAAGCGACAATCCGGAAAGTGAAAAATTTATTGCCTGGAAAATTTATTCGATCGTAACAGACCATTTTCGGCCTAATCCAATTAGGCTTAGGGATTGGATATCATCACCAAAATCTACCGGTTATGAAGCACTTCACATCACGGTTATGGGGCCCAAAGGACGTTGGGTGGAAGTACAGATCAGGAGCGAACGAATGAACGAAATTGCCGAAAAGGGATATGCTGCACATTACAAATACAAAAACAAGGAAAAAGAAGATGGTGGCTTGGACGACTGGTTAAATAAATTACAGGTCACCCTTGAGAATGCAGAAAGCAACGCGGTTGATTTTGTGGAAGAGTTTAAACTCAACCTGTATGCCAAAGAGATATTTGTTTTTTCTCCTAAAGGAGACCTATATTCTCTTCCTAAAGGCTCTACAGCCTTAGATTTTGCATTTCATATTCACACCGAAGTTGGTTTGCACACCCGAGGTTCAAAAGTAAATGGCAAACTGGTTCCTTTAAGCCATGAACTAAAAAGTGGAGACCAGGTAGAGATCATCACTTCAGAAAAAGCAAACCCTTCCGCTAGCTGGCTCGATTATGCAACTACGGGTCGTGCCCGGTCAAAGATCAAATCTTCTCTTAAAGAAGAACAAAAACAGATAGCCAATGAAGGAAAAGTAATTTTGGCGAGAAAGCTTAAATCACTAAAGATCACGCTGGATGAAAAGACCGTTAACCAACTGGTCGTTTATTTTAAACTAAAAACAAGTCTGGATCTGTTCTATCGTGTTGGTGCGGGAATTATCGATAATTCCATGTTAAAGGATTTTGCCGCATCCCGAAGTAATGCACTTGTAAGCTTCTTTAAGAACAGGATCAGAAAACCTGGAACTCCGGAAGATGTAAATAAAGACGAGATCACACAGAAATATGATCAATTGGTCTTTGGCAAAGAGGATGAAAAACTGGATTACAAAATGGCTAATTGCTGTAATCCGATCCCCGGAGATGATGTCTTTGGCTTTGTAACCGTAAACGAAGGGATCAAAGTGCATAAAAAGAATTGTCCCAATGCCTTACAGCTTCGTAGCAATTATAGTTACCGGATCATGCCTGCCAAATGGATAGATTCTACGCAAAGCGATTTTAAAGCAGAGTTGTCCATCACCGGGATCGATACCATTGGTTTAGTGAATGAAGTGACCAAAGTTATCTCCGGAAACCTGCATATCAATATGAAAAGTGTTCATTTTGATAGTGATGATGGTGTTTTTACCGGAAAAATTGTTGTTGTTGTAAAAAATAAGGCAATTCTTGATAACCTGGTGAAAAACATTAAAAAAATAAACGGAATTGATAAAGTTACACGGTCATAATTGAGTAACTTTGCTGCTTTGTATGAGCTCTAAAACAAATCAAAATAATCAGGCAATCGTCAAAAATGTTTTTACGGCATTTCTGGAAGAGAGAGGACACCGTAAAACACCGGAACGATATGCGATACTCCAGGAGATCTATGATCATGACGATCATTTTGATATCGAATCTTTGTATATAAATATGAAGAACAAGAACTATCGTGTAAGCCGTGCTACTTTATACAACACTATCGAGTTATTACTGGAGTGCGGTCTGGTAAGAAAACACCAATTTGGGCAAAGCCAGGCACACTACGAAAAATCGTATTTCGATAAACAACACGACCACGTAATACTTTCAAACGGAGAAGTGATCGAGTTTTGCGACCCACGCATACAATCCATAAAAAAAACTATCGAAGAAGTCTTTGATATTGAAATTACAAACCACTCTTTGTATTTCTACGGAAATAAAAAAACATCCAACTCTTAAAAAATTATGGCAGTAGACTTACTACTTGGACTACAATGGGGCGACGAAGGAAAAGGGAAAATCGTTGACGTTCTAACCAAAAACTATGATATTATTGCCCGCTTTCAAGGTGGCCCCAATGCCGGGCATACCCTGGAATTCGATGGTATTAAACATGTGTTACATACTATTCCCAGTGGTATTTTTCATGAAAACGCTGTAAACCTGGTAGGTAATGGTGTTGTGATCGACCCTGTGATCTTTAAAAAAGAATTGGACAATCTTTCTAAGTTTGAAGGAGACTTTACAAAAAAGCTCCTTATTTCCCGAAAAGCACACCTTATTTTACCAACGCATCGTTTGTTGGACGCTGCTTCCGAAGCATCAAAAGGAAAAGCCAAGATAGGCTCGACCCTTAAAGGGATCGGCCCTACCTATATGGATAAGACCGGAAGAAATGGTATTCGTGTAGGAGATCTGGAAATGAAAAACTGGAGTGAAAAATACCGGGCTCTGGCAAATAAGCATGAGGCAATGATCGATTTTTATGATGTAGACATGCAATATGACTTAGCCGAACTGGAAGCCGATTTCTTTGAAGCTGTTGAAGTTTTAAAATCTTTACAATTTATTGACAGTGAAGAATATCTGCATCAGGCTCAAAGATCAAATAAGACCATACTGGCAGAAGGAGCTCAAGGTTCATTGCTTGACATTGACTTTGGAACCTATCCTTTTGTAACCTCTTCCAATACTACTGCGGCTGGAGCCTGTACAGGACTGGGAGTTGCCCCCGGAAAAATCAAAGAGGTATTCGGTATCTTTAAAGCATATACCACACGTGTAGGTAGCGGCCCCTTCCCTACCGAATTATTTGACAGTTATGGTGAAACTATGGGGCGTGTTGGAAACGAGTTTGGAGCTACTACCGGTAGGCCAAGGCGATGTGGATGGCTAGACCTGGTAGCATTAAAATATGCTGTGCAAGTAAACGGTGTTACACAATTAATGATGATGAAAGGGGATGTATTGAGTGGTTTTGATAAACTGAAAGTTTGTACCGCATACAAGTATAAAGGAGAAATCATTGAACACCTGCCTTATAATATTGAAGCTGAAAATGTAACCCCAATATATACTGAAATGAAGGGTTGGAAAGAAGACCTTACCAAAATGACCGATGTTTCTCAACTTCCGGAAGCGTTGAACAATTATATTGGCTATTTAGAAAAAGAACTGGAGGTTCCTATCAAAATTGTTTCAGTGGGGCCGGATAGAACACAAACTATTCACAGGTAACACTTTGCCTTTGGTAGTTGACGTTAGTATTGTATTAAATAACATTCTGTATTGAGATTATCAAAGAACATATTCTTTATACTTCTGTTTTTCTTCGGAATTGTACTCTACGCGCAAGAAGAAAATGATAAAACCATTGTTTCGGTACAGTCCGGATACCTGGAAAAGAAACCGGAATTTCCCGATGCCGTAATTTATACAAAAGACAATACCGGACAGGTCTATATTGTACACGAAGGTGTAGAAATGTGGTGCGACCAGGCCTTTGTTTATCTAAAAGACAACTTTGTAAAGGCCTATGGAACAGTGAGGATCACGCAAGGAGATACTGTTTCTATGAACAGCAAATATGCCGAGTATAATGGAAATACCCAATTCGCATTTGCGAGTGGAGATGTTGTTTTAACCGAGCCAAAAACCACACTTCGTACGGATACCCTCTATTTTGACCGCATTAAACAACAGGCTTACTACCGGACAGGTGGAACTGTTAGAGATACGGCAAGTACACTTACCAGCCGTATTGGCAGGTATTATGCGCAAACAAAAAAGTACCAGTTTCTATCCAATGTAAAGATCGTAAATCCAAAATATACCGTAAACAGTGAGCAGTTGGATTTTTATTCTGAAAGCGGTGGTGCTTATTTGTATGGTGAATCTACCATTGTTAGTGAAACCAGTACGGTCTATTGTGAACGGGGTTACTACGATACACGTAATGATACGGGATATTTTGTAAAGAATTCGCGTGTAGACTATAGCAATCGGATTTTATATGGAGACAGTATCTATTTTGACCGAAATAAAAGCTTTGCTTCCTCTACCAATAATATAAAAGTATTGGATACGGTCAATAAAAGCATTATTAGGGGGCATTATGCCGAAGTTTTTCGAGAAAAGGATTCTGTATTTATTACCAAGAGAGCTGTTGCCGTAACGCTTAGGGATAACGATTCCATTTATGTACATGCAGATACACTCCGGGTTACCGGAAAGCCTGAAAATAGAATCATTAAAGGATTTTATCGGGCTCGTCTATTTAAAAAAGGACTCCCCAGTGAGGAGCCCACAAGTGGAAAGTGTGATTCAATTTTCGTAGATCAGAAAAAAGGAATTACCAAATTACTGCGAAATCCGGTGTTGTGGAGTGGTGAGAATCAAATGACGGGAGATACCATTCATATTCTATCCAATACCAAAACTGAAAAGCTGGATACATTGAAAGTATTCAATAATGCTTTTTTGATACAGAAAGACAGTGCCGGCTACAATCAGGTCTCAGGAGAAAGACTCATTGGCCTGTTTACCAATAATGAATTGGATACCATAAACATCATCAAAAATGCACAGGTGATCTATTTCCCCCGGAACGATAAGCAAGAATTGATAGGGATCAATAATACGGTTTCCAGCTCCATTCAAATGTACCTGGAAGAACAGCAAATCACGGGGATCAGGTTTGTAAAACAAGCTAAAGGAAAAATCTATCCGCTCTCAGAATTTCCCCAGAACGCACGCCTCCTACCAGGCTTTAATTGGCGTGGTGAAGAACGCTTATATGAAGTAAACGATCTTTTTAAAGGAAAACCGGCACCGGTATTACCTAAGATAAAAGGTATTCCTTTGCCAGAAGACGAAGGAGAATTCTTTGAAGACATTCCGGAGGAAGAACTCAACATCCCCGAAGCTTCCAAACTTAAACCAAAGAATTTTCAAAACGATCCGGACGCTCCAAAAGCCAAGACTCGTGACCCAAAGGAAGATGAAAAGGAAGATGGCGGAAAATAATGAACACTTGTGAAAAAGGATTTCTTCACATACCAGGCTCAAACCACACCACACCCACTTGCGATGGAGATCTCTCATGCAACAGGAAGTTATATCTACGATATGGAAGGACGCAAACACTTAGATTTTGCAGCCGGTGTATCTGCCTGTTCCCTGGGGCATTGCCACCCACGTGTTGTAGAAGCTGTAAAAAAACAACTGGGCAGCTATTTACATGTAATGGTATATGGAGAATACATTCAAGCTCCGGCTGTTGAACTTTCCAAGTTACTAGCAGAAAACTTGCCAACGCCCCTGGAAACTACGTATTTGGTGAATAGCGGCACAGAAGCCATTGAGGGCGCTATAAAATTAGCACGTCGCGTAACAGGAAAAACTGAGATCGTATATGCACACCATGCCTATCATGGAAATACCATGGGAGCGTTAAGCATTATGGGGCTTGAAGAACGTAAAATTCCTTTTGAGCCACTTTTGCCTGATTGCAGCCCCATACATTTTAACAATAAAGAAGACCTCAACAAAATTACTTCTAAGACTGCTGCTGTTGTTCTTGAAACCATTCAGGGAGGAGCCGGATTCATTCTCCCTGAAGACAGTTATCTGAAAAAGGTCAAAGAACGATGTGATGAGACCGGTACATTATTGGTCCTCGATGAAATTCAACCGGGATTTGGCCGTACGGGAAAACTTTTTGGATTTGAACATTTTGATGTTGTTCCGGATATTTTGGTAATGGGTAAAGGAATGGGTGGTGGCCTGCCTATTGGAGCCTTTACCGCTTCAAAAGAACATATGGCCCTGCTAAAGGACAAACCCAAACTTGGTCATATTACCACCTTTGGGGGTAATCCGGTGATCGCTTCTGCCGCTTTGGCAACACTAAAAGAGATCATTGGAACCGATCTGGTGCCTCAAACCCTTCAAAAAGAAAAGATATTCAGAAAATTACTTACACATAAACTTATCAAAGAAATTCGGGGCAAGGGGTTAATGTTGGCTTTAATTATGGAATCTCCTGAAATTGCTTCGGAAGTGATCTTGGGCTGTAAGGATCGCGGATTGGTCCTTTTTTGGCTCCTCTTTGAGCCTAAAGCCATTCGTATTACACCTCCTCTAACAGTCACAGAAGCTGAAATTAAAGAGGGTTGTGCCATATTGACGGGTGTGCTGGATGACATTCAGAAAAAGATAAGGTAAATTATTTCACTGAAATTCAGCAAAATAAGTTCTAAAAATTCTGTTAATAATCCTGTTAACAACAATAACGGCATAACTATTGAATTCTATATTACATTACTATCTTTAAAATAGAAGAAACAGTTAAACCGCTGCGTATGCAATTGAGCCCTAACGAGCATAACAACTTCTCACTTTCCCGATTTGAATCCATGCTAAAGACTAATAGTGTCCTCTTTTTTGACTCCGAAGAGTTCGAAGAGATCATTCACCATTATCTTGAGAACGGAAAGATAGCCCTTGCAAAGAAAGCTACAAAACTGGGACTGGAGCAACATCCTACTTCCACCAATTTGAAATTGTTTAGAGTGGAGATGTACATTTTTGAAAATCAGTTAGACACTGCTGAGGAATTATTGGACGAACTACATGTTTTGGAACAGTCCAATGAAGAGATCTATATTCAAAAAGCAAATATCTATTCTCGCCGTGATAAACACAAAGAAGCAATTTCCTTGCTGGAAAAGGCCTTAGAGATCACCAATGATCAGGCAGACGTTCTCTCATTGTTGGGAATGGAATATCTTTTTATGGAAGATTTCGAAAATGCCAAATACAATTTTATGAAGTGTTTGGAACAAGATGAAGAAGATTATTCGGCTTTATACAATATCATCTACTGTTTTGATTATTTGGAGCAGCATGAAGCAGCCATTGACTATTTGAATGATTTTCTTAATAAGAATCCCTATTGTGAAGTTGCCTGGCATCAGGTTGGAAAACAATATTTTACCTTAAAGGAATACAGAAAAGCGTTAGCGGCTTTCGATTTTGCTATTATAAGTGACGAAAGCTTTATAGGAGCTTACCTGGAAAAAGGGAAGGTATTGGAGCGTATGAAAATGTATAACGAAGCCATAGAAAGTTATACCATTACTTTAGGGTTGGACGACCCAACTTCTTTTGCTTTATTGCGAATTGGCAAATGCTATGAAAAATTGGGCGACAACGAACTTGCTCTTCAGTTCTATACAAAATGTGTAGAAGAAGACGCCTTGTTGGACAAAGGATGGATTGCCATTACAGATTTTTATTTTAAGAAGAAAAACTATCAGAAAGCATTCTACTACATAGACAAAGCGATCAATATTGATAGTGAAAATGTACTCTACTGGAAAAGATATGCAAAAATAAGCAATCGCCTAAGTAAATATGAAGAAGCTGAACACGGTTTCCGCAGGTCCATAGAGCTAGGCAATTACGAACTGGAAACCTGGATCTCCAGAAGTGATATCTTAATTCGCTTAGGAGAATATGAAGCTGCTGTCAATAATTTATTGCAGGCAATGGAGTTTTATCCGGAAAATGCCGAAATAGAATTCCGTTTATCAGGATTGTTCTTTTATCTCAATGAAGATAATAAGGGGGAATTTCACCTGAAGAATGCCTTAATTCATGACCCTGAATATATCATTATCATTGAAGAATTATTTCCAACAGTTTATAGCAGGAACCGCGTAAAAGAAATTATAAAAATTCATCAAAATCCTTCACTATAATTTGTGTATTTTTGAGGCTTATATTTAGAGTATATGCCTTCCCGAAATTTTTCTCAATATCTTATCATTAGCCTAAAGGGTTTAGCAATGGGTGCTGCAGATGCAGTTCCGGGAGTATCCGGAGGCACTATTGCTTTTATATCAGGTATCTATGAAGAACTGGTCACAACTATTAGCAATGTTAACCTTTCTCTTCTTAAAACAATTCGCAAGGATGGCTTTGGCGCCTTTTGGAAACAGCTCAACGGAAGTTTTTTAATGGCGCTATTACTGGGTATTCTTATTAGTTATGTATCGTTTATGCGATTGGCAAAATACCTGATCGAAAACCATCCTATCCTGATCTGGGCTTTCTTTTTTGGGTTAATTGTAGTAAGTATTTACTATGTAGGGCGGCAAATTTCCAAATGGTCCTTAGGAACCGTTGTTGCTATTTTAATAGGAACCGTAACTGCATATTTTATTACCACGCTTCCTTCCCTGGGGACCAATGAGAATTCTTTTTATTTGTTCTTTGCGGGTGCCATTGCGATTTGCGCTATGATATTACCCGGAATTTCAGGTTCTTTTATACTGGTGATCCTTGGGGCCTACAAAACTTTAAGTGACGCCATTGCAGATCTGGACATCAAGAAACTATCCCTCTTTATTCTGGGAGCCGTTATAGGTTTGTTAAGTTTTAGCAGGGTTTTAAAGTGGCTTTTCAATAATTATAAGAATTTAACCTTGGCACTGCTTACCGGTTTTATTGTCGGCTCTTTAAATAAAGTATGGCCATGGAAAGAGACCATTTCGGTTTTTTCGAAAGAAGAAGGAAAGATCATCGATTTTTCAACCGTTTCAGACGTTGGTACACTTTCGGTATTGCAAAAAAACACTCAGGATTTTGAAACCTACAAAACAGCTTTAGAAAAAAGTGTAAGTCCATTTTACTACTCAGAGATCAATGCATCCAATGACCCGCAACTGTTCTATGCCGTTATTTTTATGGTAATTGGCTTCTTAAGTATTTTTGTCTTGGAACGAATTGCAGTAACTAAAAAGAATAGCTGATGTACGAAGAACGTTCTTTTGGGGATAAGGTATGGTTGGTCCTAAAAGGATTGGCAATGGGTGCTGCTAATAAGGTCCCCGGAGTATCGGGTGGTGTTGTAGCCTTTGTTGCAGGTTTTTATGAAGAATTCATTTATTCGCTTCAGAAAATAAACAGAAAAGCATTTGCATTGTTATTTGACGGAAGGTTTAAAAGTTTCTTTCAATATGTCAACGGCCGGTTTTTAGGACTCCTCACTTTGGGAATGATCATAAGTTACTTCAGTGTTTCCAAACTACTGGACTACCTGCTTATCCACTATGAATTGTATGTATGGAGTGCGTTCTTTGGGATGATCATTGGTTCAATCTATTTTATTGCCAAAGATTTTGGCGATTGGAACCGCAAGTATCTCGCCTATCTTATTTGTGGGATCATTGCAGGTGTAAGCATTAGTTTCTTAGAACCTGCTAAAGAGAATAGTAACCTGTTTTTTGTTTTTTTCTGCGGAATCATAGGTGTTTCCGGAATGACACTACCCGGTCTCTCCGGTTCTTTTATTTTGATACTACTGGGTAACTATGTATTGCTTTTGGTAGATTCCGTAAATGCGTTGTATAATACGGTAGCGGACCTATTTCGGTTTGATCTTAGTTTTGTAGATGATACAGGTCGTATAGAATTATTGAAAGTACTTGTGGTCTTTGCATTGGGGTCATTGGCAGGCTTAGTTTCCTTATCACATCTTCTGGCCTATGTGCTAAAACGTTTCAAAAAAGCGACTTATGCGGTAATTATAGGTTTTATTGCCGGTTCTTTAGGTGTTGTTTGGCCCTGGAAAAAAAAGTTGGTAGAGTATGATGCAATGGGAAATATACGGTACGACGCAAATGGCCGTGAAATTATTAGCGGATACGACCGGTTTTTACCATCAGAATTTTCGCTCGAAACCATCTTAGCAATTTTGTTTATCATTGTAGGTATCTTAATAGTGCTGAGTTTAGACTGGTACCAAAAAGCAAGAAACCACCCACATGGCTAAATATGGCTTGATAGGAAAAAAAATTGATTATTCCTTTTCAAAAACTTTTTTTTCAATAAAATTTGAACAGGAAAACAGGCAGGATTCGTATCATAACTTTGATATTCCCTGTATCGAAGAACTTCCGGAAATTATAGCCAAACACGAAGACCTTAAAGGACTAAATGTTACAATTCCATATAAAGAAGCCGTGATTCCTTTATTGGACAAAGTAGATAAAGAGGCTCAAAAAATTGGGGCGGTAAATACCATAAAAATTCAACGAGACGGCAGACTTATTGGCTACAATACAGACCATTATGGTTTTGCCAAAGCATTAGCCAACTTATTCCCAATTACAGAAAAAACTGCCTTGATCTTGGGAAATGGTGGTGCTGCAAAGGCAATTGCATATGTCTTGGATGCAATGCAATTT
Organism: Altibacter sp.; assembly: GCA_028285705.1. Lineage (GTDB taxonomy): Bacteria > Bacteroidota > Bacteroidia > Flavobacteriales > Flavobacteriaceae > JANQOS01. Next base: position 13,104 of record JANQOS010000150.1, on the reverse strand, counting down.
GATTATAAGATAGTATCCAGGGAAAGTAGTGAAACAACAATATCCTATGAAAGCCTTACGCAAGGGATAATTACATCACATTCTCTTATAATTAATTGTACTCCGTTGGGAACTTTCCCCAATATTCAGGAATGCCCTGATATTCCATACCATTACCTCACAAAAGATCATGTCTTGTTTGATCTTATTTACAATCCCCGGGAAACCGAATTCTTAAAAAGAGGGTTTGCAAAAGGAGCACGCGTAAGTAACGGTTTAAAAATGTTGGAATATCAGGCAAAAAAGTCCTGGAAAATCTGGAAATCATAAATTTCTTTTAAAAAAAACCAAAAAACCACTGTATCCTTTGCTGTTTGCACAGTTGTTAGTATCTTGAACAACTTAGATTAACGAACCTAAACATTGAAAGATATGTCTGACGAAAAATTGCCAAAAGAAAAAAGTATCCCCGATGATCAGGAAACAATTGATGATGGCGTAAAAAATAGTTCTGAAGTAATAGAAAATGAAGAAAGTCCTTCTTCCGAAATTAAAGAAGAAGCAGATATCTCCGCTGAAGAAAATACTTCAGAAGATTCCGTAGATACTAAACCTGAAGAAACAGAAGATTCTGCCCCTGTGGCAGATGAAACTACTGTGGAAAAAAATGAAGAAGAACCGGAGGCCGAAGAAGAGCAGGAAGTGGCATCATCTGATGACAATGAGGAAGAACATACAGAAGAGGAAGAACAAAAAGATTATCATTCACTTAGCAAAGAAGAGTTAATTTCAGAGTTTAAAAAACTGCTTAAAAATAAGCCCGTTCAGGAAATAAAGAATGAGGTCGAAGAAATTAAAACTGAATTTAGCGCAAAGTTTGCCGAAGAACTGGAACAACAAAAAGAAGAGTTTCTTGCCGGCGGAGGCAATATTATAGACTTCCACTACACCACTCCACTTAAAAAGGAGTTCAATTCGGTATACTTTGATTACAAAGAAAAACGAAACAATTATTACAAAGATCTAAAGAAAGACCTTCAAGCTAATCTTAGCAAGCGTCTTGAGCTAATTGAGGAATTAAAAGGTCTTCTAAATGCAGAAGAGAACATAAATTCTACCTACAAGCACTTTAAAGATATACAGGAACGGTGGCATTTAGCCGGTCCCATACCTCGTGACAAATACAATATCGTCTGGAACACATATCACCACCATGTAGAGAATTTCTATGACTTTTTACACCTCAACAGAGAATTTCGTGACCTGGATTTTAAACATAATCTGGAGCAAAAAATCAAAATAATAGGACGTGCCGAAGAACTTGCACAGGAAGAGGACATAAACAAAGCATTTAGAGAATTACAAATGCTCCACAAAATGTGGAAGGAAGAAATTGGCCCAGTAGCAAAAGAATATCGCGAAGAAGTTTGGGAAAAATTTAGCGCCTCTACAAAAGTTATCCACGATAAGCGCCACGAACTATTAAAAGAAAGAGAAAAGGAGTTTGAGGTCAATTACGAAAAGAAAAAGCAGCTTATTGAAGAAATAAACCAGGTGTCCGCAAGTACAAACCCAAGTCACCAATCCTGGCAAAATGCCATTAAAAAAGTACAGGAGTTGCGGGATAGTTACTTTGAAGCCGGAAAAGTGCCACGATCTAAAAATAAAGAGATCTGGACATCATTTAAGGAAGTTACACGTAATTTCAATCGAGAGAAAAATGAGTTCTATAAGAATCAGAAAAAGGAACAATACGCAAATCTCGAAAAGAAACTCGAACTAATTAAAATTGCTGAAGAAAATAAAGACAGTAACGATTTTGAAGTTGTTACTCCTTTAATGAAGAAAATTCAGAATGATTGGAAAAAGATTGGCCACGTTCCCCGTAAGGACAGTGATAAAATCTGGAAACAATTTAAAAATGCCTGCAACCACTATTTTAATCAGCTTCACGAGCAAAAAAATGAAGCAAACAAAGAAGAGCTTGCCCATTATGATGCCAAAACACAACTATTGGACACGATCACTTCTTTCGAACTAACCGGTGACCATGAAGCCGATCTTAAAGAAATAAAAACACAGATCACTGCCTGGAAAGACATTGGCAAAGTACCTTATAACAAACGCAATATTGAGCGTAAGTTCAATAAGACCCTGGATACCCTTTTCGGTAAATTGGACTTAGACAAAAAAGAGATCGAACTTATTAAATTTGAAAATAAGCTAAGTTCAATGGTATCACAGGAAGATGACAGGAAATTACAGAATAAGCAATTTTTTATCTCTAAAAAGATTGGAGAAATAAAAGATGAGATCAGGCAGTTGGAAAATAACCTGGGCTTCTTCCAAAATTCTAAAAGTGATAACCCGCTGGTAAAGGAAGTACATAAAAACATTGCTAAACATAAAGAGCAATTGGAAGTTTGGAAAGCAAAACTTTCAAAAATCAAATCCCTGCGGTAAAATGTTCGTCTATGGTATCATGTATTCTGTGCCATAGTAGTGAAACAAAAGCTATTGGAGCTTTTCAGGATATTACATATTACCAATGTTGTAATTGCAGGTCTGTCTATAAAGACCCAGGAGTTTTTTTATCTCCTGAAGCGGAGAAAGAACGCTATTTATTACATCAAAATGATGTTGGGGATATCCACTATCAGAAATTTGTTTCTCCTATCATAGAAGGCGTTCTTAAACATTTTAATTCTACAAGCACTGGTCTTGACTTTGGTGCGGGAACAGGTCCCGTCATTACAAAGCTTCTTTTAGAAAAAGACTATGATATAAACGTATACGATCCTTTTTTTCACCCGGATAGGTCCGTATTAAATAATGAGTACGATTTTATTGCTTGTTGTGAAGTCATTGAACATTTTCACGATCCCTTAAAAGAATTTAAATTGCTGTACAAGCTTTTGAAACCGGGTGGAAAATTATTTTGCATGACCGAATTACTTCCCGAGCCGGAAAATTTTGAAGGATGGTACTACAAAAAAGACCCTACGCATGTTATTTTCTATTCTGAAGAAAATCTGTACTGGATAAAAAGAAATTGTTCCTTTTCCAAAGTAAGTATTGAAGGCAGGTTAGTCGTTTTTTCGAAGTAATTGAAGTTATAACTGTTTTGCCTCTTCCCAGTAAATATCCATTTCAGCTAAAGTCATTTCTTTCATGGTCTTCCCCAGTTCTTTTGCCTTATTCTCCAGATACCGAAAACGTTTTATAAACTTCTTATTTGTTCGCTCCAAAGCATTTTCAGGGTCAACTTTTAAAAAGCGGGCATAGTTTATCATTGAAAAGAGTACATCTCCAAATTCTGCTTCAACCTTTGTTTGATTACCTGTTTTTACTTCATGCTGAAGCTCTTCCAGTTCTTCTTTCAGTTTTTCAAAGACCTGCTGTGGCTCCTCCCAGTCAAATCCCACTCCGGCAACTTTGTCTTGTATCCTATTAGCTTTTACCAGGGCCGGCAACGATTTTGGAACTCCTTCCAAAACACTTTTCTTACCTTCTTTTAATTTTAGATTTTCCCAATTTTGTTTTACTTCCTCTTCATTAGCAACATTGACATCACCATAAATATGTGGATGGCGGGAAACAAGCTTTTCACATATCTCGTTGGCAACATCCGCAATGTCAAAATCTTTTGTTTCACTCCCAATTTTGGCATAAAAAACAATGTGCAGTAAGAGATCTCCCAATTCATTCTTGACCTCCTGTAAATTATTATCCAGGATAGCATCTCCTAACTCATATGTCTCTTCAATAGTAAGGTGCCGTAGCGATAGCATGGTTTGCTTTTTATCCCAGGGACACTGCTCTCGCAGTTCCTCCATAATGGTAAGCAAGCGGTCAAAGGCTTTTAGTTGGTCTTCTCTGGAATTCATAATCACAAAGCTACTATAAAAGCTTTTCTGAAATAAGGAGAGTTATTAAAAAGGATTAACAAAAACCCGGCGGTTCTTTATTAATCCGGCCGGGTTATACATTGAAATACTATCGTTGTTTATTTTTTTCTTGCAACCGTGCTTTTCCCGGTTCCTCCCTTCTTAGCCGAAGAAGCTTTAGGAGCGCTAAACTTAGTATCTGGAGTATTGTGGTTCGTTTTTATCTTGTCTTCTCTGGGTTTGGCAAGCTCGCTCTTTTCTTTCTCCTCTCCTTCTTCTTCAGGTTCGGAGAAGTCTGTAATTCCACTTTTTAAAAGTAAATTATACCACTGTACCACCTTTTTTATATCACTTGCGTATACACGGTCTTCGTCGTAATCCGGAAGTACTCCAAAGAAATATTCTTCCAATTCATCTTTGGAAGACTTATGGCTAATAGCTTCACCGCCATTTTCCTTTTCTGCGATCTTACTAAAGACCTCTCTCAACGGGACTTCTTCGGTAAGAGTATAAATAGCAATCTCGCTAAGCAAACTCACATTGTGGCGTGTACTCACACTAATTCTTTTTCCGTCAAGTAATGACTCCGCTAAAAAGCCACTTCTTGTTTGACTTTTTAATTCATATAAACCGGGTTTTCCGGTAATTGATAAGATTTTTTCTAAACTCATAGATCGGTCCTTTTTTAAGGAGTGCAAATATCTTTTGTTTGGTTTATATTTCCAAAGGTCTTACCGTTTCTTTTTTGCCAGGGGAAAACGCATACGATAGCTTACATCTATCTTTCCTTTTGAAATATTGGTAAGCTTACCTTTTATTAAACGTTTTTTAATTGGAGATAGTTTATCCGTAAATAAAATTCCTTCAATATGGTCGTATTCATGTTGAATGATCCTCGCTACGATCCCTTCAAAGGTTTCTGTATGTTTTTTGAAGTTTTCATCATAGAATTCCATGGTAACCTTAGGCTGGCGGAAAACATCCTCATTAATATCCGGAATACTTAAACAACCTTCATTGAATGCCCATTCGTCTCCTTCTTCTTCAATTATTTGTGCGTTTATGAATACTTTTTTAAAAGTGGAAACAAATTTTCGCTCATCTTCAGTAAGGTCTTCATCATCTTCAAAGGGTGTCGCATCTACAATAAACAGGCGAATGGGCAATCCAATCTGTGGAGCAGCCAGGCCAATACCACGAGCACCATACATGGTTTCAAACATGTTCTCAATAAGCTCATCCAACTTTGGGTACTCCTTATTGATCTCTTTCCCTTTTTTACGTAATACCGGGTCGCCATAAGCGAAAATTGGTAATATCATATCAATCTATTTGTTATGAAGATAATCCTGCAGGATTATCGTTGCACTGATCTCATCAACAAGTGCTTTGTTTTGTCTCTGTTTCTTTTTCAGGCCACTGTCGATCATAGTTTGAAAAGCTATTTTGCTTGTAAAACGTTCGTCAACTCTTTTTATGTGAAGTTTTGGAAATAGCTCCGTAAGCTTAATCAAAAACTTCCGGATGTATTCCTCCACGTCACTGTGTGTACCGTCCTTTTGCCTGGGCTCACCCACTAATACCATTTCCACCTCTTCCGAAGCAATATAATCTTTCAGAAAAAGGAGCAGCTTATCGGTTTCTACCGTAGTCAAACCCGAAGCAATTAATTGCAATTCGTCTGTTACAGCAATACCGGTACGTTTGGTACCGTAATCTATGGCAAGTATGCGTCCCATTCAGGATGCAAAAATAATAGTTTACAAAATAGTATACTAAAAATGTGTACTTTATTAAAACGGACATTTATCTTTGTTAAAATTTATTCTGAAAAATGACCCATTTACAACAACTCATTGAAAATGCCTGGGACGATCGATCCCTTTTACAAAACCCGGAAATTATTGCAGCCATTAAAGAAGTGGTTCGTTTATGTGATGAAGGAGAACTGCGTTGCGCCCAGCCAACAAATAATGGCTGGCAGGTAAACGAATGGGTTAAGAAAGCGGTGGTCCTGTACTTCCCCATTCAAAAAATGGAAATGATGGAAGTAGGTATTTTTGAATATCACGATAAAATTCCGTTGAAAAGAGGGTATGAAGCAAAAGGTATTCGGGTAGTTCCTCATGCGGTAGCCCGCCACGGTGCTTATATTTCTAAAGGTGTGATCATGATGCCCAGTTATGTAAATATTGGTGCGTATGTAGATGAGGGCACAATGGTGGACACCTGGGCAACAGTAGGCAGCTGTGCTCAAATAGGTAAGAATGTCCACTTAAGTGGTGGTGTTGGTATTGGCGGTGTTTTGGAACCCTTACAGGCAGCACCCGTTATTATTGAAGACAATGCCTTTATTGGATCACGATCCATTGTAGTGGAAGGGGTTCGTGTTGAGGCCGAAGCTGTACTCGGTGCAAATGTTGTATTGACAGCTTCTACAAAGATCATTGATGTAACAGGGGATACCCCTAAAGAAATGAGAGGAATAGTCCCGGCACGTTCTGTAGTAATACCGGGAAGTTATACCAAGCAATTTCCTGCAGGAGAATACCAAGTCTCATGTGCGTTGATCATTGGACAACGTAAAGAAAGTACTAACAAAAAGACCTCTTTGAACGATGCGCTTCGTGAATATGACGTAGCTGTTTAAAATAGTATATGAAGATTCTTGTAATACAGCATAAAATGATCGGCGATGTACTCACCACATCCCTTTTATTTGAAGTATTACGTTCACATTTTCCAAATGCACAGTTAGATTACCTCATCAACTCAAGCACACAGCCGGTAGTTGCAGATAATCCTTTCATTGACACTTTATTATTATTCACTCCGGAGATACAAGCCTCAAAAAAAGAACTTCGTGCCTTCAGAAAAAAAATAAAGGATGAAGGATACGATATGGTTATTGATGTATATGCGAAGCTTGGCAGTGCTGTTATCTCAAAGGTTTCCGGAGCCAAAAAAAGAATTTCATACCATAAATGGTATACAAAACACAAATATACGCATACCTTTAGGCCAAAGACCGTTTCAGAGCTCGATGAAGGACTGGCCATAGAGAACAGGATCATGCTATTAGAGCCTCTAATCGGCAAGATGGATACAATTCCCAGGCCCAAGATCTATCTAAAAAAAGAAGAACTTCAAAAAGCTCGGGAATTATTGAAAGAACACCAAATAGACCTTGGAAAACCACTTTACATGATCGGGATCCTGGGAAGTGACGAAAATAAAACCTATCCATTATCTTATATGGCAAAACTTTTAGATTTTATCATATCGGAAACGAACGCCCAATTGCTCTTTAATTATATTCCAAAACAGCAAGCTAAAGCCGATATGCTGTATACCATGTGTTCAGAAACAACCCAAAAAAGTATCTATAAAGATACCTATGGACGCAATCTTCGTGAATTTTTGGCTCTTACAAAGTATTGTGATGCTTTAATTGGCAATGAAGGAGGAGCTGTGAATATGGCAAAAGCTTTGGACATCCCTACCTTCTCCATTTTTTCAACCTGGATATTAAAAGAAGCCTGGAACAGCTACGAGGAATCCGGCAGTAATGCTTCTGTACATTTAAAAGATTTTCACCCGGAATTATACAAAAAACATCCTAAAAAATATAAAAAACAAGCTTCTGAAATGTACAAGCAGTTTGCTCCGGAATTTATCATTCCGGCATTAAGAGAATTCCTTTCAAAAATGTCAAATTAATCTTTCTGTATTCCAAATTGGGTATATACCGATTTTTGCTCTTTGGTTGCTTTTCTGATAGCTGCATTCTTTTCTAGCATTTCGGGTTTTACATAACCACGCGCGTGATCCAGATGCACACAAACGATCATATAGCGTAGTTGCTTCGATCGTATTCCCAAATTAAACAATCGCTCTCCCAATTCACGATCCTCACCACCATATTGCATACGCTCATCAAACCCGTTCACCCTTACTATATCTTCTTTCCAACCGGATGAATTATGGCCGTTCCAGGAGGCTTTAGTAGGTGTGACCCAGTTGAGAAACTTCCCTTTCGCCTCTTTTGAAGTGAGCTTATTTGTTTTAAATGAAGGTTTTAACCCGTTACTTTTCAACCAATTGACATTGAAACAGTTTCCATTTTTGATGTCTCCTTCTGAAATTTTTTCTGAAATAGACATCGGTAACTTAAAATACCCTCCCGACAAAAAATAGCCTTTTTCCCTATACTGAAGGTGCTTTGCCACAAAATCCTTTCGAGGGATACAATCTCCGTCACTAAATAACAGATAATCTGTAGAGGAAGCCTCAATTGCCTTGTTCAGGATCTTTGTTTTTTGGAAACCATGGTCTTCATGCCAGACGTGTACAATTTGTAAGGAAGATCCGTTTTTAAAACGGTCGATCAATTGCTTTGTCTCGCCGGAAGAGCCATCATCAGCTATAATGACCTCAAAATTGGCCTCAGACTGACTTTCGTATCCCCATAGTACTTTTTTTAACCATTCCGGCTGATTGTAAGTGCTAATGATTACTGAAAGTTTAAGTGCTGCCATTCTGCAAAAATAACTATTTTTATGAGCGAAATATAACACATGCCGAAACTAAGCGCCTTACTTATTGTATACAATGAAATAAAACACCTCCCGGATGTAATAGATACGCTTTCCTTTGCCGATGAAATCATTGCGGTAGATTCTTTTAGTACAGATGGCACTTATGAAGCCTTACAGGAAGACAGTCGTGTTCAGGTATTTCAAAAAAAGTTTGAAGATTATGCCTCTCAACGTAATTATGCCATATCTAAGGCAACTTATAATTGGATATTATTTTTGGACGCGGATGAACGGATCTCTAATGAGCTTCGTGAAGAGATCCAAAAAATAATCCGGTCTGCCAACCCAAAAGCTGCCTATTATTTTTACCGCAAGTGCATGTTTAAGGATAAACCTCTTCTTTTCAGCGGTTATCAAACCGATAAGATATACAGGCTCTTTCAGAAAGATAAAGTACAGTACATACCTTCCAGGTTAGTCCATGAAGACCTGAAAGTAAAAGGCGAAAGTGGTATTTTAAAACATAAATTACTGCACTACTTCTACGAGGATTATAATTCTTATAAAGGCAAAATGGTAGCCTATGGCAAACTGAAAGGAAAAGAACTTTATTTAAAAGGTGAACGCTATTCGGTGCTTAAAAGGTATTTGCGGCCCTTCTACAAATTTATAAACCACTACATCATTCGCTTAGGGATCTTAGACGGAAAAAAGGGGTGGATCATTAGCAAATTAAATGCACTAAGTGCTACTGAACGCTATAAGGAACTTAAACGATTACACGCGTCATCTCCAAAATAAATACTTTTGTTTTAAGCGGATCTTGCGATGGTATTTATGCTGAAACTTGGAAACCAGATCCCACATTAGTGTAAAAATCTTAGTATAGTCTTCTCCTGTAAGTTTTGCATATTCGTCACTCATTATCTCCACCATTTCCTTTTTAGGTGTGATCCGGGAAAAGTTCTTAATGCGCTCTTCAAACGATAGCGACTTAAAGTCCATACGATTGAGGTCTACCAAATAAAAATCATAATGTTCCCCGTTCTTTACAATAAGAGTATTTCCGGGAGAATGGTCCTTGAACAAAATGTTGTTCTTATGAAGCTTCCAGGTAAAAGCGGTAAACTGCCGTAAAATATTCTCATGGTCCGGGTAATCCGGATTTTCAACCAATTCACGATAGGTCAGATCGTATACCAAATGCTTGCTTATATAGTAACTGTCTTTTAAGCCTATAACATCTGTATCCTCAAAAAAAGCAATAGGCTGGGGTGTTAAAATCCCTTTTTCCAGCAACACATTACCATAAGTGTACGAGCGTTCTGCTTTTGATTTACGAAAGTACTTATATACAATTTTGTTCAACAGATTGGGTTGCCTGAAAGATTTTACATTAACCGTAATTCCGTCAAGGTCAAACAATTTAATAGTATTGCGTTCTCCATTACCTAAAACTTTTCCTTTGGCCTTAAAATTTGTAATAATGGAAATAATAGCAGTGATACTATGAGTAAAGTCCTTATGAACTACTCCGTCCAGAATAACATCTTCTTTGTACCTGACTTTTTTCAATCGCTTCATTAAATTAATTATACAATTGCAAAAATACACTTATTAATTTGTATCCATTTATATAAAAAAGATACCTTTATACTTCTATAAATACGGCTATTTTGAAGCATATCTTTCTTGAAACACATAATATTAAGAATCCTTTCACCGGTTTTGGCCAATATAATTTTTATTTACTGAAGGGTCTGCACCATTGCAATGATCATGAAATAAAATTTACGGTCCATACTCAAAAAAAAGATTTTCTGAAGGAAGAGTTTGGAGACTTCTTCAATTATAAATTCTATATGGGCCTTCGCAGGTATCCATCGCTTCGTATCCGGAAAAAATATTCCCTTTGGCATTCCGTCAACCAAAATACCAAAGTAGAACCTTACCACGACCTTCCTTATGTTCTCACCATCCACGATGTGAATTTTATTGAAGAGATCTCCAATGACCTTACACATCCCCGAAACCTTAGGTTCATTGAGAAATTGAACCGTGCCAATGCGATCACCTATATTTCGGAATATGCCAAAACATCAACTCACAAGTATTTTAATGTGCCAAATGTACCGGAATATGTGATCTATAACGGAAATCCTTCCGAAGCAGCCCTGGACCTTTCAAATTATACGCCGGAAAACAACATAAAAGAAAAATATCTCTTTACCATTGGTGATTTCTGGGAAAGGAAGAATTTTCACCTACTGGTGCAAATGATGCCTTTTTTAAAGGATTTTAAACTCATTATAGCAGGAAATAACGATAGACCCTATGCCGAAAAAGTACGTACTGTAATCACTCAATTAGATCTGGAAGGCAGGGTCACACTTGCCGGAAGAATCACCGATGAAGAAAAACAGTACCATTTAAAAAATGCAACTGCTTTTGTGTTTCCTTCATTACGTGAAGGATTTGGCCTCCCCCCTATTGAAGCCATGCGGTTTGGAACCCCGGTCTTTTTAGCAAATACTACCTCTTTACCCGAAATTGGAGGTAAAGCTGCCTTTTATTGGAACAACTTCAAGCCGGAAGATATGGCTTCGGAAGTTATTAGAGGCCTTGGGGAATTTGAAGCAAACAAAGAAGTTTATACACAAAGGCTAATTGAACAAGCGGCTTCATTTAATTGGAATACGGCTGCAAAACAGTACCTTGAAGTGTATAGATCACTTATATAACTAACCAAAAAAAGAGAACTCATGGAATTAATCGCAGGAAAACCGGGCCATACCAAAGAGACATTTTTATATGCTACGGCAAAAGGACTGGAAAGAGCTTCTTATTACGGAGTAAGGGCCTTGATCATTTTATATATGATCGATGCGGCTATTGGTATGACGCAAGACGAGGCCTACCGTTTTTATGGCTGGCTGGCTACCGCCATACTGATCTCGGAAATAGTCGGTGGGGTCTTGGGAGACCTGCTAATAGGAAATAAAAGAGCTGTTCTTATAGGCGGGAGCTTGCAGGCACTGGGTACATTCGTATTATGTATCCCTTCGGCAATAGGACTATATATTGGGATTGGATTAATTATTATTGGCTCAGGCTTGTTCACTCCTAATGTCATAGCACAATTTGGAAAAATATACCTGGACAGGACCAAATCGCTGGATGGCGGTTTTACCATATTGTATACCCTCATTAATATTGGCGCTTTTTTAGGGGTTCTGGTAATAAGCATTTTGGGTGAAAAGAATTTTATATACGGATTCGCTTTTGCGGGAATTCTTAGTGTAGTTGCTGTCGTACTCCTGTTTTTGACACAAGACAAGCCAATAGATAGTAGTCTTCATAAAAATAGTTCCGGTTTTAAAGGGGTTTTATATGTTGCTCTGGCCATTATAGTAATATCATTTTTTTGGGGTATTTATGAATTATTTGGAGCAAATCTGCATTTTATAAAGTACGAACTTTCGCAAAATTTCAATATGAATTCATCTAGAAACATACTACAATCCATTGGTTCCGGGACCACCATCATCATTGGCATTATAGCAGCTATTCTCTGGTCCTTCCTCTATACAAACAGGATTCTAAAATTAGGAATTGGTTTTTTGACCATCGCTATAGCGATGGGGCTGCTACTTCTTATTCCGGAATATCCCGACGGAAGCAGTATTCCTGTTTTTATTATTGCAGTGTTGTTTATAGGTGCCGCGGAGATCATTATCGCACCAACCATTAATTCTATCATCACAAAATATTCAAATCCAAAATACTTGGCCATTATTTTTAGTGTGGTATTTATACCTATTAGAATTTTTTATTATCTGGCCGGCTTACTTTCTGTATATTCTTTTGAATATCCCAAACTACCTTTTATCATTGGATGTGTAGTCTATACACTATTATTTGCTGCATTGATCATCCTCTTTGTGGTAATGAAAAACACCGGAAAAACCCATCTGGCTAACCAATCGCAGAATAATGAACAATGAAATAAATAATACCCTCGAAATACTAAAAAAAGGAGGCTTAATACTCTACCCAACAGATACCGTCTGGGGAATTGGATGTGACGCCACTAACGCTGATGCAATTGAAAAGGTATTTCAGCTAAAAAAACGTGCCGAAAGCAAATCGCTTATTTGCCTGGTGAATGACTTCAAAATGCTCAACCAATTTGTAGAAGACGTACCGGAGGTTGCTTACGATATTTTAAAATATGCAAACAAGCCCACTACGATCATCTATGATGACCCTATTCGCATAGCGGAAAACCTGATCGCCAGTGATAATTCTCTGGCAATTAGAGTGGTACAGGATAGTTTTTGCAAGCAACTCATCAGGAAATTTCGAAGGCCGATTGTTTCAACTTCCGCAAACATTAGTGGTAAAAAAACACCTTTGACCTTCCAAGAAATAAGCCCCCAAATTTTGGAAGGCGTGGACTATATCGTAAATTTGCAACGTACAAAAAAAGCCGGAAAACCTTCAGCGATCATTAAGCTGAAAAATGACGGAACGGTTCACGTAATTCGACATTAAAAATGCACAAACCCCATAACTTTAAAAACGCATTACAACATCCCGTTTTTAAAACCATTTCACAGGCAGCTTCAAACCTGGAAGTTGAAAGTTTTGTGATTGGTGGTTATGTACGTGATTATATTTTAAAGCGCGGTGATGCTAAA
>JANQOS010000009.1 GCA_028285705.1 Altibacter sp. | reverse complement strand
TTTTCCGTAGGTATGCGCTTCATTGAATTTTACAACATCAAAATAGACCGATCCGTTCTTCTCATAAGCATAGCCTTCAGCAATAATTTTTTCAACGATCTGTATTTGTTCAATTATATGGCCGGTTGCAGTAGGTTCAATACTTGGAGGCAGCGCATTGAATTTTGCCATTATTTTGTGAAAATCCACTGTATATTTTTGAACCACTTCCATAGGCTCCAGCTTTTCAATACGGGCTTTTTTGAGAATAGGGTCATCTCCACTTTCCCCATCATTTTCAAGATGTCCGGCATCAGTAATATTGCGAACATATCGCACTTTATAACCCAAATGTTTCAAATATCTGAATACCAAATCAAACGATAAGAACGTACGGCAATTTCCCATGTGTACATTACTATATACTGTAGGGCCGCAAACATACATTCCTACAGCACCTTTGTGGATAGGAGTGAACTTTTCTTTGGTTTTGCTAAGTGAATTGTATACGGTAAGCTCTTGCTGTTCAAATAGTTTCATCAAATTGTATTGAAAAAATTAAAATTCTGTATCCAGGTTGATATAATCCAGAAATTCTCTTCGTGTTTCCGGATCTTTGAATTTACCTCCAAATTCACTGGTAACCGTACTGCTGTCAATATCTCTGATACCACGGGAATTTACACATAAATGCTTGGCATCCACAACACAGGCTACATCTTCTGTGCCAAGCACACGCTGTAGCTCTTCCACAATTTGCATGGTAAGCCGTTCCTGTACCTGGGGGCGTTTGGCAAAATAATCGACTACCCTGTTCATTTTGGAAAGCCCAACTACCGTACCACTTGATATATAGGCAATATGTGCTTTACCTACAATAGGGAGTAAATGATGCTCGCAGGTAGAGTAGAGGGTTATATTCTTCTCAACTAGCATTTCACCGTATTTAAACTTATTTTCAAAGGTAGAAGCTTTGGGTTTTCTATCCGGGTGCAGTCCGCTAAAGATCTCCTGTACGAACATTTTGGCAACACGTGTGGGAGTGCCTTTAAGGCTATCATCGGTTAAATCTAGGCCCAGTGTATGCATAATATTTTGGATATCCTTTTTGATAAGGGCAATCTTCTCTATATCACTAAGTTCAAAGGCATCCGGCCGCATAGGGGTGTGCGTGGAAGTGCCAATATGATCATTGCCTTGTGCTTCAATATCTTTAAGCTGTTTTTCTAAATCCATAAGGTAAAAGTTGCGTATTTTTTAAAATACAGGCTGCAAAGATACGCATTAGCACGGGGCTATGAAAAATTGCATATCATATTTTTAAATTTAAAAACCCTAATGTTTTCATAAAATTTTCTTATTTTTCGCAATTAATACCCAAAAAAAACAAATTTCCTACTGAAGATGAAAAAATTACTACTAGCCTTAGCCCTACTTGTCCCGTCTTTATTTTTTGCACAACAAGTACAATTGTTTCAACAGTTTAACGGCCGTTTAGATTTTACAGCTTTTGGAAACACTTTAAATGAATTTCCAAATACTGAAACCGGTTATTGCGATATGCTACCACAGAGTAGCGCTACTCTCGCTTTAACTTCCGGACAGACTTTTATGTCTGCACACCTCTATTGGGGATCTATTGGTACGGGAGACTTTGATGTAGAACTTAATGGGACCGCAATTAGCGCACAGCGAATATTTAGCCATACATTTAACGGATTACCATATTTTGGAGCCTATGCAGATGTGACAAATCTTGTTGCCGCTACAGGGAATGGTGTTTACACTTTTTCCGGGTTGGATGTTGCAGCTCTCTTACCAAATTATTGTGGAACTAACTTCGGTGGTTGGGCTATCTATGTAATTTATGGAGATCCTTCATTGAGATTAAACCAAATAAGCTTATTTGACGGTTTGGAAAGTGTTTCTGCTACTAATCCCAATTTGGATATAACACTAACGAATATTGATGTTACGAGCGATATATTGTCTAAAATAGGGTTTTTAGCCTGGGAAGGAGAAGAAAGCCTTGCTGTTAATGAGACTTTAACGATCAACGGGATTCTTATTGATAACCCTCCATTAAACCCCGGAACCAATGCTTTTAACGGGACAAATACCTATACAAATTCCGGCCTGAATTATAATATGGACCTGGATTTTTACGATCTGGTTGGTATTGTCCAACCCGGTGACACCAGTGCCGATATCCGGCTCACATCCGGCCAGGATTTTGTAATGGTGAACAATGTGATTACCAGTGTGAACTCCGAAATACCGGATGCTACCATAGAGATCGACAATATTGGGGTGCTTTGCCAGAATAACAATATGGATGTTGAATATACTGTATATAATGTCAACAGTACAGCACCACTTGCCCTCAACACACCTATAGCCTTTTATGCCGATGCAGTATTGATAGGCCAGGCGCAAACAGTCGCTGATATTCCTATTGGTGGGTCTGAGAGCGGTGTTATTACATTAAATATACCAATTGCTACACCTAATATATTCAATTTAAGAGCAGTAGTAGATGATATTGGGGATGGAACCGGAGTTGTTGCCGAAACCAATGAGTCCAATAATGAAGACAGTGAACTCATTGACCTTAGCCTTGCAGGGATCTTTCTTGGAAATAATATAGAAGCCTGTATAGGAACCGGTGTGGTTCTGGATACCGGTTTAACAGACCCTCCTTTTAACATTCAATGGTTTAGAGCAGGGATTCCTATCCCGGGTGCAACAAACCCTACCTATACAGTTACTGCAGATGGTATATATTCTGTTGAAGCCCGTGACGGGATTTGCTTTGTCCCAAGTAATCAGGTTTCGGTACATTTCAACCCTCAACCGGTTGCAAATCCACCTGTAGACCTTTTTCAGTGTGATTTTGGAACTACAGCCGGGGTTTTCGATTTAACAGTGAATGATGCTAATGTATATGGAGCGCAGAACCCTCTCTTATTCAATATAAAGTATTATGAAGATATGGCAGATGCTGTTGCCGGTGTTCCGGGAACAGAAATACTAGGGCCTACGGTACATCTTATCGTTCCGCCATCTCCGCAAACTATTTATGTTAGAATTGAAGACCTAAGTGGAACATGCTTTGATATTGAGCAGTTCGATATTTTCTTTAGTAGGGCTATTGCCGGAATTGTTCCACCATTTATCAATGTATGTGATGCAGATCAGGATGGAGGAGAATGGGTAAATCTCTCTACAGAATTTAATGCACTTATCCTCGATGGAGAATTATCTTCTGATTATTTTATAACGTATCACCTCAGTCAAGCCGATGCAGATGGAGATACAGGAGCATTGCCAGACCCATATTTTGTAAATGCGCCTAATGAGGTTATTTACATCAGGCTTGAAAATAGGGATGATGACACTTGTTTCGATACCACAAGGAACGTAGATATTATAATTGATACACCACCAACGATCAATGCATCTCCACCTACTTTGATCCAGTGTGATCCAAATAATGATGGTTTTGATGAATTTGATCTGACGGTGCAGACCCCAATCATCACATTGGGAGATCCAACATTAACAGTAACGTATCACGGTACTCTTTTAGATGCTCAGAATGATCTATTACCATTTCCGGACCCAACGGCCTATATAAATGATGATATATATCTTGATGAACCTATTACAGATCCTCTGGATCCGTTATATGGTACAGGAGGTGTCTGGGCAAGAGTAGTAAGTAGTGTGAGTAGTTGTAATTCTGTAGTTCCATTTGCTTTGGAAGTTCGTTTTGCACCTGTTGCTACAACTCCTGCAGATCCTTTAAGAATGTGTGATGATGCAGTTGCAGACGGTTTTACTTCTTTCGATCTTACCGTTGTGGAAATGGAAGTTTTAGGGGCTATGAGCCCTAGCGAATTCGATGTTTATTACTATGAGCTTGAAGCGGATGCAATAGCGGCAGGTGATGTAGCATTAACAGCTCCGGATTATACTGCAGCGATACCCGATCCAACAGATTTTATAAATTCTATAAATCCACAGGAGATTTACATATTGGTAGTAGGTAATAATACCAGTACAGTGCCACCAAACCCTAATAGTGGTGAAGGTTGTTACGATATTGTCCCTTTAACTTTGATCGTGGACCCCATTCCCGAGGACCTGGGACCCTTTGAGATAAATCTATGTGATGATGATCTCAATGGAAGTACCTTAACGGATGAGATATCTACTTTCGATCTGACCACTCAGGATGCATTGATAAATGGAGGGATCACTACCACTATAGTAGAGTGGTTTGAAACTCCGGCTGATGAATTGGCAAATAATCCTATTCCTGACCCAAGCGCTTATCAAAATATATCGACACCACAAACAGTTGTGGCAAGGGTCACTTCAGAATTTGGATGTCTCAATACAGTTACCGTAACCTTAACTGTATTCCCTAATCCTAACCCTAAAACAGATCCAACACCATTGGAGCTTTGTGATGATGATGATGACGGTATTGTAAACGGTTTTGATCCTTCATTACGAGATATAGAGATTATAGATGGAGAACCGGACGTGTCTGTATTATACTATGAAGACTTGGCAGATGCTGAGGCTGGCCTTCCGGGAACAGAAATAACAGCACCTTATACAGGTTTCAATAACCAGATTATATATGCCAGAGTAACAAAAGATGTACCTCCGGCAGTTTTAGCGTGTTATACAATAGTAGAATTAGAATTGATCGTGATCCCATTGCCGGATATGCCGGACGCTACATTCCAGGATCCGTTCATCGCTTGTGACGAGAGTGGTAATGGACAAGCAATATTTGATCTTACACTTCAGGACCCTGGCGTATATGGAGTTCAAAACCCGGGAGATTTCGTGAACCCGATCACTTATTATGAAGATCCTGCAGATGCTGCTGCAGCTACGAATGCTATTGCAACGCCTAATGCCTTCCTAAGTGGAGGTCAACCTATCTGGGTACGTTTGGAAAGTTTAATTACTGGCTGTGTAAGAATTACCGAATTTCAAATAGAAGTTGGACTTTTCCCTACTACGGGAGTGGGTGACAATCTTCTTTTATGTGACGATGACCTCAACGGAAGTACTTTGACAGATGAAATATCAACCTTTGATCTAACAGTGAATACTGCGTTGATCGATCTGGGAGATCCTACACTTGATGTAGTCTATTATGCAAGTGCTGCCGATCAAGCTGCTAACATACCTATTACTACACCTGAAGCCTATCAAAATGTAGTTACACCACAACAACAGATTTTTGTAAGTGCATTTACCGAACAAGGCTGTAGGGCTACCAGTGTTTTCTTTATTACTGTATTGCCTAACCCTGTACCAGGTGTACCTACTCCTTTAGAACTTTGCGACGATGACGATGATGGCGTGGTAGATGGTTTTGACCTTACCTTGAAAGATACGGAGATCATAGGAGCAGAGATTAATGTGTCGGTACTTTATTATGAAACTGAAGCTGCTGCAAATGCCGGTATTCCCGGAACAGAAATAGTGGGTCCTTATACAGGTTCCAATAACCAAATTATATACGCCAGGTTGACAAGAGATGTGCCTCCTGCTGTATTACCCTGTTATACTGTAACAGAACTGGAATTGATCGTGATCCCATTGCCGGATATGCCGGATGCTACTTTTCAGAATCCATTCATTAGTTGTGATGTAGACGGAACAGGCCAGGCAGAGTTCGATCTAACACTTCAGGACCTTGCTGTGTATGGAGTTCAAAATCCAGGAGATTTTGTGAGTCCTATCACCTATTATGAAGATCCGGCAGATGCTGCTGCAGGAACTAATTTTATTGATCCGGCCAATGCTTTTGTAAGTACCGGGCAAACAATTTGGGTGCGTTTGGAGAGTATGGTTACTGGCTGTATAAGAATTACCGAATTTGAAATAGAAGTAGGGCTATTTCCAGTCATTGGAGTTGGGGATGACCTCTCCCTCTGTGATGATGATATCAATGGAAGTACCTTTGATGATGGATTATCTACATTCGACCTAACGGTCAATGACCCATTGATTAATTTAGGAGATCCTACACTTAGTGTTGTTTATTATGCATCTGCTGCCGATCAAGCTGCTAATATACCAATAACAACTCCGGAAGCTTATCAGAATATCGTTAATCCTCAGGAGATCTTTGTGAGTGGAATTAGCGATCAGGATTGTGAAGCTGGTAATAGTTTCTTTATAAATGTACTGCCAAACCCAACTGCTGTTACACCAACTCCTTTTGTTGCTTGTGACGCAGATAACAATGGTTTTGCATTATTTGACCTAACTGAAAAAGACCTTGAAATTACAGGAGGTCAGCCCGATGTTACAGTAAGATATTTTGAGAATCCTACTGATGCACAAGCTGGAATTTTTGCAATTGATACTACTATTCCTTATCAGAACCTGTCAACGCCTTCTCAGACTATATGGGCTCGAGCCGAATTTACGATTGCTCCTAATGACACAGGTTGCTTTACTATCGTAGAACTGGACTTAATTGTCAGCCCTACGCCGGTAGTGCCTGCTACATTAGACCCTATAAGCATGTGTGATACTGACCTTGATGGTGTTGAAACTTTTGACCTGACCATTTATGAAAATGCCGATGGAATATATGGTACTCAGGATCCTATGGATTTCTCACCTATCACTTATTACATTAGCCAATTGGATGCCGAAACACCAGCGAACGAAATAATAGATCCTACTGCTTTTGTGAGTGGAGGGCAGACCATATACTATCGTTTAGAGTTTTTAGCTACAGAATGTTTCAAGATTGGTACATTCGAGTTGGAAGTTCCGGCAGGACCAACGGTGATTGCACCTACTTCACTAGTATACTGCGATGACCTTGGAGAACCATTTGATGGAATCACTTCTTTTGACCTAACAGATAAAAATGACGAGATCACAGGAGGAGCACCAGGAGTTGGTGTACGGTATTACCCAACTGAAGCAGATGCTCAAAATGATGAAAATCAAATTCTTCCGGATACCGCCTATGTTAATGACAGTAGTCCGTTTACAGATATTGTATGGGCACGTGTAGATAATAATGCAGAATGTTTCAATATTACTTCGCTAGACTTAGTGGTAAGACCAAATCCTGCACCGGTTACACCTGACCCTATTGAACTGTGTGATGTAACTGTAGTGATTGGCCCTGATGCCAATGACAATGTTGAGATCTTTGACCTGACAATACGCGAAACTCAAATACTGAATGGAGGAAATGAGGACCTCACATATCATTTAACATATGAAGATGCATTGGATAACCTGAATGCAATTGTGGACCCAACCGCACATCAGAATACAGATGCTGGCGGCGTGGCTGAAAACCCACAAACCATTTACGTTCGTGTTACCAATAATAATACAGTAGAAGCTTGCTTCGAAATAGTGGAGCTGGTACTTATTGTAAATCCATTGCCGGATGATACTGCCGTTATAGAAGATATGATCATTTGTGAGATAGGTAATGATGGAGTAGGTACTTTCGATCTAACCACAAAGGTTGATGAGATTTTAAATGGCCAGGACCCAACTATCCATGAGGTTACTTTTTATGAGAATCCTACAGATGCTGCTGCAGGAACGTTCCCTATTGTGAATCCGGATAATTATATAAGTGATGGAAGTGTATCTCCTCCCGGACAGCCTATCTATGTAGGTATTTTAAATACCGAGACAAACTGTTATGTAGCTAGTGTAGAAGATATTGTATCCGGAGAATATTCATTGAGTTTCTTCCTTCAGGTATTGGAAGGAGCAGTTGCAAATCCACCTATAAACCCATATGTACTTTGTGACGCAGATGGTCCAAATGATGGATTTACAAGTTTTGACCTGACCTTTTTGGATGCAGATATTTTGTTGGGACAGCCTTATAATGTAGATTACTATGAAACATTTGAATTTGCAGAATTAGGAGATCTGTCCAATGCACTACCTACTAATTATACCAATATCATTAATCCACAGATCATCTATGCGAGAGTGACCAATCCGGACACAGGTTGTTACGATATAACCAGTACGGTTCTAAAAGTAGAGCAAGTGGTAACAGTAGCTCTGGATGAAACGTATCGTTTATGTCTTGATGAAAATGGTAATCCAATTGTAGAAGAGTTTGGAAGTAGTTCTCCTCCGGTATTAGATACCGGGTTTGATCCGGGAAATCAGTATAGTATTCAATGGGAATTGAATGGTACAACTATATTGGGTGAGGTAGGCCCATCTATTATTGCATTGCAAGGCGGTGAGTATACAGTGATAATAACAGATCTGTTTAGTGGTTGTACTTCAAGTACCACAACCACTGTAACTGAATCTTCACCACCTGTTACATATAGTGCGGAAGTTGTAAATGGTGCCTTTGCCAATGTACATACTATAGAAGTTACAGCTGAAGGACTTGGAGAGTATATCTATCAGTTAGATGATGGTGTTTTCCAGGAGAGTACTACTTTTGAAAATGTAGAACCCGGAAACCATACGATCACAATAACGGATGCCAACGGTTGTGGTACGGTTACTATTGATGTAGGTATAATAGACTATCCTCGTTTTGTAACTCCTAACCAAGATGGCTATAATGATACATGGAATATCATTGGTATTGCTAACGGTGATCCTACCGCAAATATCTACATATTTGACAGGTATGGAAAACTGCTAAAGCAGATCAGTCCTCTGGGAGAAGGATGGGATGGAACTTATAATGGCAATCCTCTACCATCAAGTGATTACTGGTTCGTGGTAGAATATACCGAAGACGATGTTAGAAAAGAGTTTAAGGGCCACTTCACATTGAAGAGATAGTCTTAAATTCAGTATGCATAATAAAAAAGCCTCTTACAAAAAGAGGCTTTTTTATTGCGGATTATCTTAAAATTATTTACAAATTGAGTCCTAGGGTAAAAATAAAATTACTGGAAATAGTATCTATGGCTGCACGATCTGTTAAGCCAACAGTATAGAGTTGTTGTTCTCTGCTTTGTTCTGCTCTCGCATAAGAGAGGTCAAAAGTATAATTGCCAAAATTATACCCCACTCCCAAAGAGAAACCATTTAGATCGCCTACAGTGACCTCATCCTCATAAGGGCTTTCTTCATAGCGAAGGCCGCCTCGAAGGCTTAGCTGGTCAATGCGATATTCTCCTCCTAATCGATAGGTGGAAGCAGCTTTTAGTGAATTGTCTATCACGGTATTCGTTACAGAAAAGAAAGGGTCATTTTTTGGACTGAATTGAATTTGAGAATAGTCCTTATATGAATAGTCAAAGCTAATCAACCCTCTTTTTCCAAAAATGTAAGCGGCACTTGCCGAAACTTTTCCGGGAGTTCTTAGGTCGTAATCTTCATATATGTTTAAAACACGGGGGTTTATAAATTCAGAAATTGTCATTTCATTATCTGTACGTTGTGTTTCAAGATATTGTGTGGTTTCTTCGGAAACAACAGACCAGGTAGGTGTGTCGTATGTAAACCCAACTCTAAAATTTTCCGTAAGCTTGGCAATAGCTCCGATCTGTGCTGAAAAACCCGAACCGACTACCGATAAGTTATTTTCGAAACCTACTCGATTCACGGTACTTCCGTTATTTGAATTACTTTCAAATAGATAGGTGCTTTGATCGTAATCAATTATATGTGAGTTTAAGTTGATTCCGAAGAAAAAATCATCGGTATATTGCGCTGCAAAATTCATTGTATATTTTCCATTATAACCTCGTCCCAGATGTAGATATTCCTGTGAAAAGCTTCCGGGGGCAATATTTGAAACGTATTGTGTGCCTTCAAGGTCATTTGGATCAAGGGGGTCAATAATGAATCCCTGATACCCTAAAAATGCATTTTGTGCAGCAGCACCTTGAGTTTCGCCTAAGTACGCATACAGATCTGAAATTGTTTCATTTCCCTGCAGTTGTAGAAGATCCAAAGAAATACCTTGTGCCTGTGCAAGAAAGAACTCTCCTATAGACGTATTCCCCGTGCCTTTTATAAATAATTCATCGTCATAATTCTTGTTGCTGTTATAATTAAGGCCGATCGTAAATTTTTTCCAGGATGATCCTTCATTTGTGTTATTAAAAACGAAAACCGCTCCGGCCTGGTTTAGATTTACATCCGTATCAAAACCCTTAGTTCGGGAATTGAAATACAACGCTTGATTTTCAACGTCATTCACTCCAAGCGATACCGTAATGCTGTTTCTTAAAAAAACAGCGCTACCTGCAGGATTGATCGCAATAGCAGACAAGTCGCCTCCTAGGGCTCCAAAAGCACCGCTCATTGCATTGAATCGAGCTGTTCCGTTAATGTCGTCTGTTGCGTACCTAAGTCCGTCTGTAATATCTTGAGCGTTGGTAACAGCCAAAGAGAAGACTGTTATGAGTAAGAAAATAATTCTTTTCATAGCTAAAAAATAAGTATATAATTAAATTGAAAATTAATTCCCGCGGCCACCGCCTCTTCTTCCACTGCTACTTCTACTGGAGCCGGACGATCGTGCACTACTGCTACGGCTTGAAGATGGCCTTGAAACAGAAGGGCGTGTCGTTCTGCTGCTACTTCTACGCACGGTATTGTTTTTTCTAACATTATTGTTGCGACGAATAGTATTGTTCTTGGAACGTGAGCTTCTATTATTGGTGATCACATTTTTGGACCGGGATCTGGATACGGTAGAGTTTCTACTGGTATTTACTTTTGACCGCCGGGCCATTTCAGATCTTGAATACGAACTTCTACCGGTACTAACATTGGATCTGCCCCTGGAAGCTGTTCTACCTGTTGCAAAATCCAAATTTCTTCTTCCGCGATTGTAAGCGATATTGTTATATCCTCCATAACCGTGATACGGGTAATAGTGCCCGCCATAGAAACCGGCATAATAATATGGGTAACCCCATCCCCAACCATAGTATCCGTAGAAAGGATAACACCAGGAAATACCTATACCCCAATAAGGTCTATGTCCATAATAAGGATACCCCCAGTAGCTATACCAGTAAGGACGGTGCCAATAACTAAAACCATAACTGCTGTAGTTATATATATTTACCGTAATATCTTCTGTATTATCTCCCCAGGCACCAAAACCTTCATTATCTTCTGCTCTTTCAACAACTACATATCCATCTTCATCTAAGCTTTCGGTCGTAGAATAAGCTTCTATATCTGTAAAAACAGCATCTTCCGGCAGGTCCTCGAAGGTTTTATCTTTTGATTTGAAGTACTGCTTGTAATAATTTGATTTATCGTTGGTTTCTTCTTTTTTGGTCTCTGTGGTCGTTGTTGTTACTTCAGTTTCCGAAGTATAAATTCCGTCAGTCTCTCCATAGCCGTTGTTGTACGTGCCACATGAACTAAGAATAAGAGCAAAAATCCCTGTGAATGCCAGAGGGACCAGTTTTTTAAGGTAGATGTATTGAGATTGCATAACAACGGTATTTTAATTGTTGGACATTATAAAAATAGTTAGTTTTGCCGAGAACTAATAAACATTTAACAAAAACACAATATTTGTGCCAAACTACCTGCTATGGCTAAGAATTTAACGACACGAGGTGAAGATTATTCAAAATGGTATAACGAATTAGTTATCAAAGCAGATCTTGCCGAAAATTCGGGAGTGAGAGGATGTATGGTCATTAAGCCCTATGGCTTTGCGATATGGGAGAAGATACAGGCAGAATTGGACCGCATGTTTAAGGAAACCGGGCACCAAAACGCTTATTTTCCTTTATTTATACCAAAATCGTATTTCAGTAAAGAAGCGAGCCATGTGGATGGTTTTGCAAAAGAATGCGCTGTTGTAACACATTACCGACTTAAAAATACCGATGACGGAAGTGGTATTGCTGTAGACCCTGATGCTAAATTGGAAGAAGAATTAATTGTAAGACCTACTTCCGAAACCATTATCTGGGATACATACCGTAAATGGATACAATCTTATCGCGACCTGCCTTTACTTATTAATCAATGGGCCAATGTGGTACGTTGGGAAATGCGTACACGGCTATTTTTGCGTACAGCTGAATTTTTGTGGCAGGAAGGCCATACAGCTCATGCTACTGAAGAAGAGGCAATTGCAGAGGCCGAACAAATGATGAATGTATATGCTGATTTTGTTGAAAATTATATGGCAATACCGGTTATTAAAGGCCTTAAAACCGAAAGTGAACGTTTTGCAGGAGCGCTTGAGACCTATTGTATTGAAGCACTAATGCAGGATGGAAAAGCACTTCAGGCAGGAACTTCACATTTTTTAGGACAGAATTTTGCAAAAGCCTTTGACGTGAAGTTTGCCAATAAAGAAGGGAAACAGGATTATGTTTGGGCTACTTCATGGGGGGTGTCTACCCGTTTAATGGGAGCCTTGATCATGACGCATAGCGATGATAATGGATTGGTATTGCCTCCAAATCTGGCACCGGATCAGGTGGTGATCGTACCAATTTATAGAAATGAAGAGCAATTTAATGCTGTTAGTGAAGTTGCAAATAATTTGATGAAGGAACTTCGTGCAAAGGGAATACGGGTTAAATTTGATAATAGAGATACTCATAAACCGGGTTGGAAGTTTAATGAATATGAATTAAAAGGAGTACCGGTACGTATAGCAATTGGCCCTAAAGATGTTGAGAATGGCACCGTAGAGGTGGCGCGTCGCGATACACTTACCAAAGAGATCATGTCAAATGATACTGTTGTTGATAGTGTGGTTGGCTTGATGGATGAAATTCAAAAAAATCTGTACAAAAAAGCAAGAGATCACAGGACGGCGCATACTACTTCTGTTACCAGTTATGATGAGTTTAAGGAGGTATTGGAAAGCAAAGGAGGCTTTGTGTTGGCGCACTGGGATGGTACAGCGGCAACCGAAGAGCAAATTAAGAATGAAACAAAGGCTACTATACGCTGTATTCCTTTAGATGATGACAATGAAGCGGGAACATGTATGGTTACCGGAAAACCTTCTAAAAGGAAAGTACTATTTGCAAAGGCATATTAATTTTTTGCAAAAAAGTTTATTAGTATTTGCGGCATTAAAAAATAGTTGTATTTTTGCATCCGCATAAAAAACCAATGGTCCGTTCGTCTAGGGGTTAGGACGCCAGGTTTTCATCCTGGTAACAGGGGTTCGATTCCCCTACGGACTACAAAGAATTTAAGATTTAAAAAAAACAAAATGGCGAATCATAAGTCAGCATTAAAAAGAATTAGAAATAGCGAAACTAAGCGTTTACGTAATCGTTATCAGCATAAGACAACACGTAATGCTATGAAAAAGCTTATGGAGCTTACCAACAAGAAGGAAGCAGAAAAAATGTTCCCTGCGGTTGATTCTATGGTAGACAAGTTAGCTAAGAGAAATATTATCCA
>JANQOS010000007.1 GCA_028285705.1 Altibacter sp. | reverse complement strand
AACCGAAGCACATACCTGTCCAGAGAGAAATTGTCCTGTTTTGCCCTGGAATTTACATACCCGACCGTCATATTGAACTTTTTACGTTGGTCCGTTCCTGAAAACAGAAACCAAAAATTCTCATCGGACCATCTCCATCGTGGGCCCCCTCTTAATACAGTATTACTATATATTCTCGGTTTATGAGCAGCTCCATACTCTGTCCACCAATTATTCTTCCAGTTTAGATAGCCATTGATCTCGTACTGAATCCTATTATAATTTCCTTCAAAATCATATTGAGTAAATTGATTGAGTCCAATGTTCGCCTGTCTATACCAACTAGTAGGTTTATTGAACAAACGTCGTATGTTAAAATATTGAGAGATAACATCTGCCTGACGAAGAAAACCAAGATCATTAAGTTCCAATTCCGGAGATTTCCAGTTTCCTCCAATATTGTACCTCCAGTTTCCTCCTCCTCCTTTTCCTATTTCCAGTCTCCCTCCTGTGCCCGTTAAGGATGTTTTGGTAGTATCTACACTCACATGGCTTGCATCTACACGTTGAAAAAGGTGCACTAAACTGTTTTGGGTATCTTCAATTGCTTCTTCACTTCCATTTACATTACTTACAACAATATTGCCCAATACATAGTATTTACGTTCTTTCCAATTATGCCTGAAGTCTATTCCTCCCGTATAGGCATTCTTTCTAAGAAAATTCAAGTTATCCTCCAGCTTTCTGTTTGTAGCAGTAAAAACACCTCCTATAAATGAGTTCCGGTCGTTAAAGTCCTTTTGTGCCCTCGCGACCATATAATTGGTAAGGGGTTCTACTAAGACTTCTTCTTCAGAGCCATCCTCATTTCTTGTATCTGCATACTCCTTAGAGGTAACACTTTCCAAAAGGCCTACGGACCATCCGTTCTTTGTCTTCCCACTAAATTTTGCCGCACCTAAGATCGTAGAATTTATAGGTATGTCCGCATACTCCGTATCATCAGAATATGGATCTCCCTGGGGACTGCGGCCAATCCTTCTTGAAAAGAAGAGGTTATCGGCACCTCCCCCTACGCGAAAATCGAATACGTTTTTGTTTTCTACGAAAAAAGGCCTTCTTTCCTGGAAGAAAATTTCAAATCCATCTAAAGAAATTGCTCCGGGATCGGCATCTACCTGTCCAAAATCCGGATTGATCGTGAGGTCCAGGGTCAGGTCATTTGTAATTCCAATTTTTGCATCAACACCTCCGGATAAGTTTGTATCAGTTCCGTCTCTAAATGGATTCCCTTCTTCTTCGGGATAGGTGTCTAATTGCGTTAAAAGATAAGGCTGAATTTCTAATTGCTTTTGAGGCTTTAATCCTATTAATCCTCTCAATTCCCCAAATTCACTAACCCATCCGGGAGAATTGGGCAGTACATGCTGCCAAAGAGAGCGTTCTTCATTTCTAAAATAACGCCTTGTTGATTGTAATCCCCAAACTTGTTCTTCTTCGTTCCCGAAGCGCAATTGACTTAAAGGAATTCTAATTTCTGCTGTCCATCCTTCGTCATCAACTTGAGTTTTTGCGTACCAAATTGGGTTCCAGCTGGAATCCCAATTATTCCCATTATTCGATATAAACTCATCTCCTTTTACTCCTGCTGCCGAAATGGTAAAAGAAAAGCCTGTTCGGTCATCATTGTAACTATCTATATTGAACTCTACCCAATCTCCTTCAAAACCATCACGCCGTGAAAGGCGTTTTACAATTTTATCGGGTTCGGAATCATAACAACGTACAGCTATGTAAAGGTTTTTCTCGTCATAGACAATTTTAAACCTGGTCTGTTCTGTTGGTGCCGTACCATTATCCGGTTGATTCTCTACATAATCACCTGTCCAGTCAACAATATCCCAAACGGCCTCATCAAAAATCCCATCAATTTTCGGAGCGGCATTTTGACCTATGGTTTTGGTAGTGTAGCTCTTTTTTTCGGGTTGAACCTGATCTGTAGAAGAGGTATTTTCAGTTTGAGAAAAGGAAGTAAAAATAAAACACGGGAACAACAACAAAAATAGAGAAAGCGGATGGTTCATAGTAGTTAGTTTATATTGAATTTGAAATACTAAATTCTTTCTTTATCGCCTTTTTCATTGACGGTAAGACGAATATATAAGCATGTATTTGCCAAAAAAAATGAATTGTAGTGAATTTCATATTTTATGTAGTGAATTGTAATTCACTAACCTGCCCCTGTTCCTTCAATAACTACAATCTACTTTATAAATAGACCCCTTTAACGGAATTAAGTGACAGATTTATATATATTTTAAGAGAATTTTAACTTTTTTAGCATTTGAGATTTGCCATACATTAATAGTTATCTTTATATACATTTTACCAAACTATGAGAAAATTAATTTCCAAAAAAAAGCCTGCATATAAGAT
The DNA here is from genome assembly GCA_028285705.1 of Altibacter sp. Classification (GTDB taxonomy): domain Bacteria; phylum Bacteroidota; class Bacteroidia; order Flavobacteriales; family Flavobacteriaceae; genus JANQOS01. The sequence continues at coordinate 4,915 of JANQOS010000007.1, read as the reverse complement.
CTCCGGTATCTTATCCGAATACCTAACCCGCCATGGAAGAAACATAAAAATCCCTATCTATTATGATGACCTGTTAAGATTTCAGGGAGCTATTTCCATTTATGACAAATATGGAAATGATACGCTTTGGGTCAGCACTTATTATTCTGAATCTGAACGTGATGAAATTGAGCTTAGCTTAAAAAAAATGTATACGGTATTACATGCAGACGGAAGTGATATTGTACTTCCTTATCTGACTATTGACAGTATTGACTACTGTACTTTCGGAAATACAAAACCTTTTAGGATTAAAGTCCGGAATATTTTGAACGACAATTACATTTTCTTATACATAAAGAAAGCAGATGCTTCACGCATTTATGGCCTGGAACTGGAACATCTCTTATCTCCTAACCACATTAATTTTTTAGTGCATGGAAACACTTTGATCGAAGAGCATATTTCGGGAATACCCGGAGATGATTTTATCGAAAATAATTTGGACAAATGTTCGGAACAGGATAAAAGGGAAATAGCTAAAGAGTTTGTGAAATTTAATGAACGTTGCTTTGTACGGCTTTTGGGAGATATGCGTTCATACAACTATGTAATGGTATTGACGCATGATTTTGATAGAATTCAATATAGGATCAGAGCCATAGATTTTGACCAACAGAGCTATGAAGGAAATACAAAGGTCTACAAGCCTCAGTTTTTAAAAGAAAACAATAAGTTAGTTAAAATGACCCTGGAATCACTTCAGGAAGAATCCATAGAACAATACAAACGGGAAGAGCGTTCATTATTAGCCAAGAGAGCCACCAGTGAAAAGGACCGTTTAAAAGAGCTATTGGACTGTATGACTTCAGATTCTATCTCTTCAAAAGCAAAAATAAAAGAACTGAAGACCGAATTGTTTATATTGACAGGAGATGTGAATTTCAAAAAATCATCCAATATGGGAGAGATTCTGAACAGTGCCCTGGATTATATTGTTAGAAACTATAAAAATGAAAATCCTTACATCATTAAATAAGTTAAAAACTTCTCATAAATAAATCAATAAAAATTTCAAAGCGTATATACTGTTTTTTACCTTTAGGCAACAATATTTTATCCCTTTTTTAACAGTAATTTGACCCCATGAAAATAAAAAAAGTTCTGGTTGCCAATAGAGGTGAGATCGCCATTAGAGTTTTAAGAGCCTGTACAGAGATAAACTTAAAAACCGTAGCTGTTTTTACTTATGAGGACCGCTATTCCCAGCATAGGTATAAAGCAGATGAAGCATACCAAATAGGTGAAGACAACGAGCCTCTGAAACCTTATCTGAACAGTGATCAAATTATAGCCCTGGCAAAAGAAAAGCATGTAGATGCCATACATCCGGGGTATGGGTTTCTTTCTGAAAATTCTGAGTTTGCAAGAAAATGTGCTGCAAACAATATCATTTTTATAGGGCCGGACCCTAAAGTAATGGATGCATTGGGAGATAAGATCACTGCAAAAAAAATTGCCTTAAAATGTAATGTCCCCATTATAAAAAGTAACACTAAAAAATTAACTTCTTTAAAAATTGCGCTTTCCGAAGCAACTTCCATTGGATATCCGGTAATGCTTAAGGCAGCTTCCGGCGGAGGTGGAAGAGGTATGCGTATTATAAGAAATCCGGAACATCTGGAACTTTATTTTGATTCGGCCCGTAATGAAGCACTGAATGCCTTTGGTGACGATACCATGTTTTTAGAAAAATATGTGGAAGACCCTAAACACTTAGAAGTGCAAATTGTAGCAGATAATCATGGAAACATTCGTCACTTATATGAGCGGGACTGTTCCGTGCAAAGACGTCATCAAAAAGTAGTTGAGATTGCCCCTTCCTTTAATGTTTCAGAAAAAGTTAAGCAAGAGCTATATGCATATGCACTGGCAATTGCCAAGGAAGTAAATTACAATAACGTAGGTACTGTTGAATTTTTAATTGATTCGGAAGATAATGTCTACTTCATTGAAGTAAATCCCCGGATTCAGGTGGAACACACTGTTACTGAAATGGTGACAGGTATCGACCTCATTAAAACTCAGATATTTGTTGCCGGTGGGTACAAACTTCAGGACAAACAAATAAAAATATACGAGCAGGATACACTTGCAACCTATGGTTTTGCATTACAATGCAGGCTCACTACCGAAGACCCCGAAAATGATTTTACTCCGGACTATGGTACAATTACCACGTATCGTAGTGCTTCGGGAATGGGAATACGCCTGGATGCAGGCAGCATCTATCAATCTTATAGTGTAAGCCCTTTCTTTGATTCCATGCTGGTGAAAGTTTCTGCCCATGGAAGAACATTAGACGGTGCCGTTCGTAAAATGTCCCGTGCATTAAAAGAATTTCGAATTCGTGGAGTAAAAACCAATATACGCTTTTTACAAAATGTGATCAACCACGATGTCTTTAAAGAAGGAAAGGCTTCTGTTAATTTTATACAAAATACTCCTTCACTTTTTGATATTAAATTATCACAGGACCGTACCTCAAAGATTGTAAAGTATTTGGGAGAAGTTGTTGTAAATACAAATCCGGATGTAAAGTTCAAAGATGACAGTAAGGTTTTTAGAAATCCGAAAGTTCCAAAGTTCGATCCTTTTGCCAAATACCCTAAGGGTTCTAAAGACCTCCTTACGGAATTAGGCCCTGAAAAATTCTGCGCCTGGCTGAAAGCGGAAAAAAAGATCCATTACACAGACACCACCTTCCGGGATGCGCACCAATCTTTACTTGCAACCCGAATGCGTTCACAGGATATGCTTAAAGTGGCCGAAAGTTTTGCAAAAAATCATCCAAATACCTTCAGTATAGAAATGTGGGGAGGTGCCACCTTCGATGTATGCCTTCGGTTTCTAAATGAAAGCCCCTGGACACGTTTACGAGAATTGCGAGCCCTGATACCGAATATTCTTTTCCAAATGCTGTTACGAGGCTCCAACGGAGTTGGCTATAAAGCGTATCCCGATAATTTAATTGAAAAGTTTGTTGAGAAATCCTGGGAAAACGGAATTGATATCTTTAGAATTTTCGATTCTCTGAATTGGGTAAAAGCAATGGAACCCAGCATTAACTATGTACGCAATAAAACCGGTGGAATTGCAGAAGCAGCCATAAGCTATACAGGTGATATCCTGGACCCAAAAGAGACCAAATACAATTTGAAATACTATACACAACTGGCTAAAGACCTGGAAAATGCAGGTGCACATATGATCGCCATTAAGGATATGGCAGGTTTGCTAAAACCATATGCAGCAACAGAATTGGTGAGCGCATTAAAAGACGTACTCAATATTCCTTTGCATTTACACACCCATGATACCTCATCGATACAGTCTGCTACATATCTAAAAGCCATTGAAGCTGGAGTGGATGTTGTAGATGTGGCTTTGGGAGGGCTTTCGGGTTTGACATCACAGCCTAATTTTAATTCGGTGGTGGAAATGATGCAGCAGCAAGAGCGTGCCCATGCTTTTGATATCGATACACTCAATCAATTCTCAAACTACTGGGAAGATGTTAGAGAGGTATATTATCCTTTCGAGTCCGGTTTAAAATCCGGTACTGCAGAAGTATACCAACATGAAATTCCGGGAGGACAATACTCTAATTTGCGCCCACAAGCGACTGCTTTAGGCCTGGGAGATCGTTTTGATGAAGTGAAAAAAATGTATGCCCGCGTCAATGAGATGTTTGGCAATTTAATAAAAGTGACCCCCAGCTCTAAGGTAGTAGGTGATATGGCAATATTTATGGTGACCAATGACCTGTTCCCCGAAGATGTAATGGAACGGGGCCATGAGATCTCCTTCCCGGAATCTGTGATCGATTTCTTCAAAGGTGACTTAGGGCAGCCTTTGGGTGGCTTTCCGAAGGAACTTCAGAAAATAGTGCTTAAAAATAACAAAGCATATACAGACAGGCCCAATGCCCACCTTACCCCTATCGATTTTGATGAAGAGTATAAAGCCTTTCACAAAAAATTCCAAAAAGGGTTTACCAGGCCTATCGAATTTGAAGATTTCCTGTCCTATAGTTTGTATCCGCGAGTTTTCGAACAAGCGCATGAAAAGTATAAACTCTATGGTAATCTGGCTATTTTGCCAACCATTAATTTCTTCTATGGAATGAAGATAGGAGAAGAAACCTTAATTGAGTTGGAGCCCGGAAAGACCATTATTGTAAAGTTACTTTCAGTGGGGAATGCCAATGAAGAAGGTGTTCGAATTGTTTTCTTTAAAGTGAATGGAGAAAACAGGTTCGTGGAAATTAAGGATACTTCTCTCAATATTAAAAAAGAGGAAAATGTAAAAGCGGACCCTGCGGATACCAATCAAATGGGAGCCCCCTTACAAGGGTTACTCTATAAAGTATTGGTGAAAAAAGGGCAAGAGATAAAGGAGAACGATCATCTTTTTATCATTGAGGCCATGAAAATGGAAACTACTGTAACCGCTACAAAAGCAGGTAAAATAAAGGCAATTACTCTAAAACCGGGTACCATGGTAATGAAGGATGATTTGATCGTTACTTTAGAGTAATAAAATTGGATTTGTATATCCGGTAAAAACATTGCTGAAAATTGCAATAAGTCTGCTTATTCCTTTCAAAAAAATAAAAGATAGACGTCTTGTTTTTCAAATAAATAATAGTACATTTGCACGCCGATTTATCCAAAAGAAGGAATGTTTAACTCTGGCTGTAGGTGAAGACAGTTAGAAAAATTAATAAAAGTGGATACACTAAGTTATAAAACAGTTTCAGCGAACAAAGCAACCGTAACAAAAGAGTGGTTGCATGTAGATGCTGAAGGGCAAACGTTAGGCCGTCTTGCAAGCGAAGTAGCAAAATTACTTCGCGGAAAGCACAAACCTAATT
>JANQOS010000006.1 GCA_028285705.1 Altibacter sp. | reverse complement strand
CAGGTATATGATCTTGGTAATTCGATCCAAAATGCAAGTACACACCGTATCAATTCTACTTTGGATATGAATAACTTTTACAGATATATAGGCTTGACCAAAATAAAATCCGGAAGTGGCGGGGGGTCAAACGGTAAGAGTGGCGGAATAAAAACAGGAGCCGAAGTTAAGGCAGGCGCTAAAGGAGGAAAAAATGGAGCCGAAGAAGAAACAAAGGGCAGCAAAGAAACACTTAATGCAGGAAATACCTCCGGAGGAAATAGAGGAGGGGGAGGAACCCCAACCAAGACCTTAACAGGTGGAGATAAAGCTGTTAACACACTCATAGGCCTGCTTACATCTATAAAGAAAATTCAGTTTAACTATCAGGAAAATAATGGTATTTTCTTGCCGGGATATACTCCATCCATTGGATTTATAGGAACTTTAAAGCCAACCGCCGGATTTACATTTGGTAGTCAGGCAGAAGTTCGAGATCTGGCTGCACGAAAAGGCTGGCTAACTATATATCCTGAATTTAATGAACAATATACAGAAGTTGAAAACAGGCAATTGGATGCACAAGTCAATATAGAATTGATCCCGGATCTGAAAATTGATTTGAACGGAAGTAGAGTATATGCTGAAAATTATGCTGAAAACTATATTGTTGAAGATGGATTATACCGTTCATTAACGCCTAGCGCATTTGGAAATTTCAATATTTCAACCTTGTTAATTAAAACAGCGTTCAGTACCAGTGATGAAAATAGCTCAGCTGCTTTTGATGACTTTAGAAGCAACAGATTGATAGTTGCGAATAGATTGGCTACAGAATTTTACGGCTCTCCAAATTTCCCAAGAGATGATGATGGTTATCCTGCAGGATTTGGAAAAACAAGCCAGGATGTTTTACTGCCGGCTTTCCTTTCTGCTTATAAAGGAAGTGACGCATCAAGTGAAAAAACGGGAATATTTAGAGATGTTCCGTTACCTAACTGGGATTTGAAATATACAGGTTTAATGAAATTACCCTGGTTTAAAAAGCGATTCAAAAGGTTCTCTATACAACACGGGTACAGAGCAGGATATACAGTAAATCAATTTCAGACGAATTTGGATTATGATCCCAATGAGCCGGAGGCAGTAGACCAGGCTGGAAACTTTAAGAGTAAGATCTTTTTAACGAATGTAAATCTTACAGAACAGTTTTCACCCTTGATTAGAATTGATTTTGAAATGAAGAATTCTGTCAAGATTTTAGCAGAATTGCGTAAAGACAGAGCCTTATCGCTAAGTTTTGCCAATAACTTATTAACCGAAATTAAAGGTAACGAGGTGGTTATAGGCTTAGGGTATCGTATTAAAGACCTTAAAATAGGAACCAATTTTGGAGGTAAGAAGAAAATTTTGAAAAGTGACCTGAACTTTAAAATGGATCTTTCCCGAAGAGACAACAAAACTATTATTCGTTATCTGGATATTGAAAATAACCAAACAACTGCGGGACAGACGATCTATGGGCTCCAGTTTTCCGCAGATTATGCACTAAGTAAAAATTTAACGGCATTATTCTATTACGATCACACTTTTTCAGAATATGCAATCTCAACTGCTTTCCCACAAACTACTATAAGAAGTGGGTTCACACTTCGATATAACTTTGGAAACTAAATAAAAACCTTTTAAACAAAATTTATTATGAGTGTACCTTCAAACTTAAAATATACAAAAGATCATGAATGGGTGCTTATCGAAGGAGATATAGCTACCATTGGGATCACAGATTTTGCACAAGGCGAGCTGGGTGATATTGTATATGTTGAAGTAGAAACCGTAGACGAAACCTTAGACAGAGAAGAAGTTTTTGGGACCGTTGAAGCCGTAAAGACTGTTTCTGACCTGTTTTTGCCACTATCCGGGGAAATCATCGAATTTAATGAAAGCCTTGAATCTGAGCCGGAAAAAGTGAATTCAGACCCTTATGGAGACGGCTGGATGATAAAATTGAGGATTTCGAACACTGAAGAGATAGAGGATCTATTGGATGACGCGGCTTATAAAGAAATTATCGGAGCCTAAAATCCTCTTGTCAATAGGGGTAATCTATACCTTATTGATTACTGTAGCCTTTTTGTCACCGGCTACAGATATACCTGAAGTTAACCTCCCTTTTTTGGACAAACTGGTCCATGTTCTTATACATTGGGCGCTGTGTGTCATATGGTTAGGTTATACGTTTTCAGGTGACCGATATCATATTTCTAATAAAATTGTATTTGTAGTTTTGTTTATATGCTTCTTTTATGGAATATCTATTGAAGCATTGCAGCACTGGTTCACGCTATCAAGGAAGTTTGATTTGTTTGATATTGTAGCGAACGGAATTGGTTGCTTGATAGGGCTGTTATCATTTTGGATAGTTAGAATTAAAACTATCCGATAAACGTATAACGTCTAAATTCACTACAAATGGAAATCAAGAAAAATCCTGATTACGACCTAAGTCGTAGAAGCTTGTTATTCTTCCAATTGGGAATGGTAATTATGCTTTTTTTGACCTGGCAGCTCCTTGAATGGAAAACTTATGACAAATCTAATCTGGAAACTGGACAGATAGAGGTAGCTGATGCTCTTGATGAAATAATCCCTATTACAGAGCAAATCAATACACCCCCACCCCCACCGGCACCTTCAATAACACCACTTGTTATTTTGGAAGTTGAAAATGAATCCGAAATAGAAGAATCTGTAATTGAATCGACAGAAACAAATCAAAACGATAAGATCCTGGAAATAGAAGAAATTGCCGAAGAAGTGGTAGAAGAAGAAATTGTTAATGTGCCATTTGCGGTTATAGAGGATGTTCCTGTATATCCGGGTTGTGAAAGCGCAAATAATAATGAAGCCAGAAAGGAATGTATGTCAAAAAAAATTGAAGAGTTTGTTAAAAAGAACTTTGATACCGAATTAGCCAGTGAGCTTGGACTGGAAGGGCGCCAACGTATTTTTGTGACTTTCAAAATAAATAAGAATGGAAATGTCGTAGATGTTCGTGCCCGTGCACCACACATAAAATTGGAAGAAGAGGCCGTCAAAATTGTAAAATCACTTCCTCACATGACTCCGGGTGAACAGCGAGGTGTTCCGGTAGGAGTATTGTATGGGCTGCCTATTGTTTTCCAGGTAGAAAATTGAAAGAAAATTTACGGCAAAGAAATAAACAGATTCCTTATCACAGTTTTCTTGTGGCATAGTAATTGAGGTAATTTAACTACGATCTATTACTGAAAAGAAAGGTGTATATGCCTGATATTTAAGTAATCGTTTTGGTTTTTAGTATTGGTATATCCCAATTTTGAAAAACAAAATCACCATTTAAATCTTAAAAACTAATTTTCGTTTTATATTACAATAGTTTTTATATATTTTAGCAATCACATTAATACTCTATTATGGAATCCAAGAAAAATCCAAAAGCAGATTTAAGTCGCAAAAGCTTATTATTTTTCCAGTTAGGAATGATTTTAATGCTCTTAATCGCTTGGCAAGCAATTGAATGGAAAACGTACGATCGAACTATCGATACAGATACACTGGCTGTTGGTGACGAACTGGAAGAAGAAATTCCAATAACACAGCAAATAACGCCACCACCTCCACCACCTCCACCACCGCCTGCTCCTGAAGTTATAGAAGTGGTAGAAGATGAAGAAGAGGTTGAGGAAACCATAATTGAATCTACCGAAACAAATCAAGAGGAGGAGATCATGGAGATTGAAGAGATCGAAGAAGCTGTTGAAGAAGAACTGGCAGACGTTCCTTTTGCAGTAATTGAAAATGTACCTATTTATCCGGGTTGTGAAGGAGCAAAAGGGAATAGTGGTAAGAAAGCCTGTATGTCCGAAAAAATAGACAAGTGGGTTAAAAAGAAATTTAACGGAGACCTGGCAGGGGATTTAGGACTAGAAGGAATTCAGAGAATTTTTGTTAGATTCAAAATCAACAAGAACGGAAACGTTGTAGATGTACAAGCTCGTGCCCCACATCCCAAATTAGAACAAGAAGCAGTAAGAGTTGTAAAATCTCTTCCAAAAATGACCCCTGGAAAACAAAGAGGAAAACCGGTTGGAGTTCTTTATTCTTTACCAATTAGATTCCAGGTAGAGTAAAAGAATAATAAATATATAATACAAAAAGCACCGAGTAATTAGCTCGGTGCTTTTTTTTTGGCATAAGCCTTGCACTTGTAAAATACTATTAATCCTTAAATACAAATGTTATGAAACCATCTGTAAACATTTTTAAAAGCAATCAACCAAAAATGCTTTCAAAGAGAGAGGATAAGAAGAGTATTAGTCTCAATTGGAATTCAAGACTATATTTTCAATTGGGTGTCATTGTAAGCCTATTGGCAGTTTTCCTGATCATGGAAAGTACAATTGGGTTAACAGCATCAACATATACTGCTAAAAAAGATTTTTATCTGGAAGAACCCAGTGTTTATAATATTATTTTAAAAGATGAATCTCCTAAGCCTTTAATAAAGCCTGAAAAACAAATAAAGAAACAACAACAAATAATAGATATCGTAACTCCTATTGAAAACACAACACAAACTGTGGATGAAACTCCCGTAGCTCCTATCGATATTTCTCCAACGGTAGTTACACCTTCAGCTAGCACAGGAAGTGAAAAGCCGGATAAAACTGTGCCGAATAATGTACTTAATGTGGAGTTTGCTCCTATTTTTCCGGGATGTGAGTCACTTTTAAGCAACCAGGAAAAAATAGCCTGTATGTCTTCCAAAGTAAAAAGCTTCATAGCAAGAAAATTCAACGTAGATAAATTCTCCGATTATGATTCGGGAGAAAAGCAACGTATTACAGTTCAATTTAAGATCGATGAAAATGGAGCTGTAAAAGATATACTTGCAAGGGCTCCGGATAAATTATTGGAAAAAGAAGCAATTCGAGTTGTCAATACATTGCCAAAAATGGAGCCTGGCAAACAGGGTGACAAAAACGTAGCAGTACTTTACACAGTGCCAATTACATTATTGGTAAATTAATAAAAGCTAAACCCGCTTTATTATATTTTTAAAGCGGGTTTTCTATTTTGCGGCAAAGGCATTATAAAAAAACCGTATCTTTCCTTCATCAAAATAACGCCATTGCTAATGAAGATTTATGCCTCACTTCTGGTCTTATTAATTTCATACTCGATTTCTGCTCAAAATAACCTCTCTGGTTTTGAAAAATATCCGGTGTTTCCTGAATGTGCTGAAGTACCTATAGATGCACTTGAAAACTGTTTTAACTATACGCTTCAGCAATTTGTTTTTGCAAATTTTAAAACTCCCGATATTGTTTTTTCAGAAAATTATAAAGGAAATATTGTTGTTTTTTTTGAAGTGAATAAAGAAGGAGGTTTTAAAGTTCTATATGTCGATGGAATTTATAATGAATTAAAGGATGAAGCCAAGCGTGTATTTAAACTGTTGCCTAAAATTACCCCGGCAACCTATAATGGTAATCCTGCGTACGTACAATTTACATTGCCTATAGCCATTCCATTACAGGCTCCGTCAAGTATGGAATTTTCAGAAAGTACTGCTGAAGTAAAAGATATTTCAGAAGAAGAAACTATAGAAACCCTCAAAAACGAATACGATTCCATTAAGGCTTTTCCTTATGCAAATGAAGAATACAAAAGCAATATAAACATTCCGTTATCGCATCATAACTATAGCTTGTTTGATCCTGCGTTAAACCGTATAGGACAAAACAATCATACTGCACAAAAACCTTTTATATATAGTGAAGTAAATAAGTATTACAATTTTGAAACAGAAAACCAAAAATTACTCAAGAACAAAACTTCCTGGTTGGGCAGAAAATGGTGGAATGAACACATGGTTACTTTTAAGGGAGAAGGCTATTGGTTTACCTTAGATCCCGGTGTCGATTTACAAGTTGGAAAAGATACCGATGCAGAAATAGACACCTATAACAATACCCGCTTGGTATATACGCAGGGAGGGCTAGGTAAAAACTTAAGTTTTTTTGCAGTGATCTACGAAAGCCAGGGGCGTTTTGCAGGTTATTTTAATCGTTATGCGGAATCCATAAAACCTGATGGAGGTAACCCGGCAATCATTCCCGGCCGCGGGATCGCTAAAAGCTTTAAAAGTGATTCATACGACTACCCGATAGCAACAGGCCATATTTCATTTACTCCTTCGAAGTATTTTAATATTCAGCTAGGGCATGGCAAGCACTTCATAGGAGATGGATACCGTTCTTTACTAGTGAGTGATAACGCAAGCCCATACCCATTTTTTAAATTGAATACTACCTTTTGGAAGTTAAAATATACCAATACGTGGATGTCTTTACGGGATGTACGCCCTGATGTGACGTTAGATGGGTCATTTCGAACCAAATACATGGCGAATCACTATTTGAGTTATAATGTTACAAAGCGGCTTAATATTGGTCTTTTTGAATCTGTAATTTGGGAAAATGATAATGACAGAGGATTCGATTTTAATTATATAAATCCAATTATTTTTTATCGTGCTATAGAGTTTTCTACCGGTTCGCGTGGAGGAAACGCTTTAATAGGGCTTAGTGGAAAATATAAGTTTACAGATAGAGTAAATGCGTATGCTCAATTAATTATCGATGAGTTTTCTTCCAGTGATATTTTTGGAGGGGACGGTAGTTATAAAAATAAAACAGGTTACCAATTAGGGGCCAAGTATTATGATGCCTTTGGAGTCAAAAACTTACAATTACAGGCAGAATACAACAGGGTGCGCCCATTTACATATTCACACAATAGTGTTGTACTTAATTATGGCCACAACAATCAATCTATGGCACACACTTTAGGTGCAAATTTTTCAGAATTCATTGCTATTGCGCGCTACCAACGCGAGAGGATTTTTGCAGATGCAAAAGTGATCATTGCTAAACGGGGTTTTGAATTTAATACCGAAGAAGACACTTTCTTTTACGGAGGAAATATATATGGTACGGAAGATGACCGCCCTTCGGATCTTGGAAATGATATAACACAGGGAAATACAACAGATTTTTTTCACACAGAATTGCAAGTAGGATATTTAATTAATCCTGCTACCAATCTGAAGGCCTACGGGAGTGTTATTTTTAGGGACTTTAAACCTTCGGTAAACACCGAAAGTGTCTTTGAAAATCAAACTACCTGGATAAATTTTGGAATTAGAACAGATCTGTTCAATTGGTATAATGATTTCTAAATAAGAGATATTATCCGTTTTTTTCTCTTTTTTCACGGGCCTCTTTTTGTTGCCTGAATTTTTCCCTTAATCTTTCATTCATATCTCTTACATCTATTACGCCTCTTTCTCTTTTTACCTCGTTGTAGATAATCTGCAGCATTTTTTCGGTGCTGATAAAACCATCACCAAAGCCCTTGTCATCATATAATTTGGTAAAATCACGCATACTGGTTATTTCATCTTCTGTTCTTAGATTCATATAATGATGCGTTACCCTCTTATATAATAAACCAAGCATATCTTTTGTAAACCGCAAATCTTTTTTCGATGCGATAGATCCGTGTCCGGGAATAATTTTCGTTTCATCATCTGCAAGCATCATTATTTTTTGTAGTGCTTCCATATACCCCAACAGAGTTCCACCACTGGCTGTATCGATATAAGGGTACTTTCCTTCAAAAAATACGTCTCCGGTGTGAATAACATTACTTTCGGTAAAATACACAATTACATCACCATCTGTATGGGCATCATGCACATGGAAAACCATTATTTTTTCACCATTATAATAAAAGGTCATGTCTTCACTAAAAGTTATTGTTGGAAGCATTTGTGGATCAACTCCTTCAGGTTTACCATTTGCTGTTGTAGCTTTTTCCAAAGCGCTATTCATAGCTTCAGATATTCGGCTTCTAACATTTTCATGAGCGATAATAGTAGTTCCTGTCTTTGCCATATTAGCGTTTCCGCCTGTATGGTCCCCATGATGGTGTGTATTTACCAAAAACTGAATTGGTTTTTCGCTGATCTTTTTTATATCCTCTAAAATTAATTCGGTAATATCTTCAAATTGATCATCGATCATAAAAATACCGTCATCGCCAAAGCTCAGACCAATATTTCCGCCTTTTCCCTGAAGCATGTAAATCTCATCTTTAACTTTTGTGATTTTTATATGGGATTTTCGCCCGTCATCAGTTTGAGCAGCAGTAAATAAGAAAGTGAAACAAGTTATAATAGAGATTAAAATTTTGAAACGCATGAGTGTATATTTTTATGAGGGTTCAAAATAATAAAATTACTCAAATAAAACAGTAAGAATGTTTAATATATATTGTGAAAAAAGAGAGGGTACTGTATCTTTGCCCGTGCAAATACCATAGGTGTTTCTATTAAAGAAAAGAGCTTGTCTGTCACTCAATCACAATCCGTTCCACAATCCATCATCAGGAATTTTACTGAGATTACAAAAGTTCGTTTATCTGTAAGTGTTGTTTTCTCCTCGGCTGCGGGGTATTTACTGGGAGCAGAGGTGATTGATTTCTATACCTTATTGTTATTATGTGTTGGAGGCTATTGCATGGTGGGGGCATCGAATGTTTACAATCAAATCATTGAACGTGACCTGGATGCGTTAATGGACCGAACCAAAAACAGGCCTATACCGGCAGGAAGAATGAGTGTCCCAAGTGCTTTTATACTTGCCAGTATTTTAACAATAGCAGGGATAGTTGTCTTATACATCATCAATCCGAAAACTGCCATGTTTGGAGCGATCTCAATATTTATGTATGTGAGCTTGTATACACCTCTAAAGACCAAGACACCACTTTCGGTATTTGTGGGAGCCTTTCCGGGAGCTATTCCCTTTATGCTG
>JANQOS010000005.1 GCA_028285705.1 Altibacter sp. | reverse complement strand
CAGGTATATTGTGATTTTTCCGGTTACACGGATATTGCAATTGGCACCGCGAAACTTTTTGGTTTTAGATTGAGTAAAAACTTCTCACTACCGTATCTTTCAAAAAGCATTACCGAACTTTGGCAGCGTTGGCATATTACTCTTACGCAATGGTTTACCGATTACGTATACGCTCCATTTGTAAAAAGTGCTAAACATATTACAAATAGTATACGTGCAATCGGCCTTTTGGTAACAATGTTTCTTGTAGGGCTTTGGCACGGAGCCAATTGGACCTTTATTGCTTTTGGAGTTTTCAATGGGTGTGTTTTGGTTTTTGAAAGAGTGCCTTTTTTTAAAAGGAAAGGGACTGTTCGTAAAAAATTACAAAAAGTACCACGTATCTTCTCTTTGGGGTATGTATTTATAATGTTTACCATATCAGCGGTTTTTTTTAGGGCGGAAACAATTGAGCAGGCCTGGATCATTCTAAAACGAATATTTACAATTACACCGGATACGACTATTTCCAGCCTGATAGGCATCAAGCTTTTCTATTTGGTCCTAATGCTTATTGCCGAAATGCTTACGCAAAAGTGGGATTTCCCGCTTCAAAAGATCGAACTGAAAATACCAAAGCCTGTACGCTGGGCATTATATTATGTACTTATTGTTTTAATTATAAGATATGCAGAGCCTAAGGAGGCGTTCATTTATTTTCAATTTTAGAAATGCAGAGAAACTTTGTAAAATATCTGTTGTTATTTTTCATCCCGGTACTTCTGGGATATATGGCTGTTGAATATCTTACACTCCATATCCCTTCCAATTATAAAAAAAACAGTGAGTTATTAGATGCTGAAGCTCAAAATCTGGAAGTATTGATCTTAGGTTCATCTCAAATGAAAGATGCTGTAAATGTTGCTTTACTGAAGCAATCTGCCATTAATTTGGCTTCCGGAGACCAACATCATAATACAGATTTTAAAATCCTGAAATCTCTTTTTCCTAAGCTTGAAAACCTTAAGACCGTTGTTCTTGAAGTATCGTACAGCCATTTTGAATTACCCCACAACAGTAAGGGTTTCTGGAAGAATAGTGTATATCTGAAATATTATGGTGTTAACTGTTTCGAACGCGAGATTTATTTCAAAGACAAATTGATCTACCTGTCTTTTCCCTCTTTTTATTCTAAAAAACTATACAACCACTATATTACAAAAGAAGATCCTGCAAGTTTTAATCATTACGGGTTTGATACACTTAATTATTCCGGGAAATTCAAGAATCTAAAATATGATGAAGCCAAAATCATTGAAAAGAATTTCAAAATAAATACCCGTCCCGATCTTGAAATATTTGAGACCAACACAAAGCTATTTTTTGAAATACTTGATTTTCTGAAAGACAATAACCTAAATGTTATCATCTGCGAAATTCCAATGTACAAAAGTTACCTCCCGGTACGCCACAACGGTATTTTAAAACGTCGAGACAGTATCTTGCAAGTAGCCTCCAAACGTTACAAAAATGTATATCTTTTTAATAAAGAAGAGGATACACTTCATTTTTCAGTAAAAGAGTATTGGAACGAAAGCCACTTAAATCCTGATGGTGCGGCTATTTATACTGCAATGTTTCAGAAAGTACTGGATAGCTTACATTAATTATTTTTCATCTTATTAAAGTATATTTTAGCTTCTTTCACCACTTTGGGCGCTAATAAGATTGTAGCCAGCATTGTTGGAATTGCCATAAAAGCAAAAAAGGTGTCTATCAAATTGATCATCATACTCAAAGAGGTGGTTGCCCCCATCAAAATACTCGCGATATAGAAATAATTATAATATGATTTATGTTTAGCTCCAAACAAAAACGACATACATTTTGTCCCGTAATAGGAATATGAAAACAGTGAAGAAATACTGAAGACCGCAATGCAAAGCAGTAAAGCATATTTTCCATAGCCGGGGATTGCTTCTGTAAACGCACTCGCAGTTAAACTCACTCCATTTGCGTCACTGGATTGCCAAACTCCGGTTACTAAGATCGCTAAGGCGGTAAGTGTACATATAATAAGAGTGTCTATAGCGGGGCCCAGCATTGCTACCAATCCTTCACGAATGGGCTCGTTGGTCTTTGCTGCACCATGTGCCATAGGAGCTGTACCAATACCTGCTTCATTAGAAAATGCCCCGCGTCTTATTCCCAATAAGATCAATCCTCCAACAATCCCTCCTAAAAAGGTATCGCCTTCAAAAAAAGAAGCGGAAAATGCATCGGTAAAGATCATTCCAAGGTACTTCGGAACCACATCAATATGCACCCCCAAAATAATGAGTACCATCACAAAATATAGCAGCACCATTGAAGGCACTAGCTTTGAGGCTGTTTTGCTTATTCGGGACAGCCCACCTAGTATAACGACTGCAGTTACAGATGCAAGAATAATTCCTATCGTGAGATTACTATTCAAGCCGGTATACAAACCCGCAGGTTTTAGTAGTATATCGTTGATCGCTTGTGTTAATTGATTTACATTAAATACCGGAAGTGCGCCTATTAAACCTGAAATACTAAAGAAAACCGCCAACGGCTTCCAATTCTTACCTAATCCCTCGGTAATAAAATACATAGGTCCTCCTTGTATGGTCCCCTGACTATCCTTGCCCCTGAACATAACCGCAAGTGAAGCTGTGAAGAACTTAGTGGACATACCAATAACGGCGCTTACCCACATCCAAAAGACAGCTCCGGGACCACCAATAGCAATAGCTACGGCAACACCTGCAATGTTTCCCATTCCTACGGTCGCAGAGAGCGCAGTGGTCAATGCCTGAAAATGGGTGATCTCTCCGGCGTCATTTTCATTGTCATACTTTCCACGTAGGACAGCAACTGCATGGCCTAAATACCTAAAGGGCAAAAACTGAATTCTAAAAATTAAATACAGCCCTCCTCCTATCAATAGGATCAAAAGGGGAAGCCCCCAAGCATATGAGGACATTTGAGCAATAAGAGCATCCAGGATTTTTAGGGTCTTTTCCATATTGAAACAACGAATGTAAAACTTAAATTTTTAAAATTAGAAGAGAAATTGTTACTTGCGTTGCTAAATGACCAAAAAACTAACATACTTTCTTATACTGTGCTCCTGCTGTATCGTAGCACAACAGTTAGAAAAAACAACAACAGCCAATCCTTTTATCATTACTCCGGAAGTAATGGGCGGTATTACTGCCGATTCAAATTCTTTTTTTCCGGATCACGATTTTCAAAAACAATTGATCATTAACCTGGGATGGGAGCATGATCATAACCCACAGGAATGGGCACAACGCCTTAAAGGCCCGCGAACCGGACTTGGCTTTGGATATACCGACTTTGGAAATGCTGATAACCTTGGTGGCGCCATAACCGCTATGCCATTTATAGAGTTCAATACTTTTAGAAAGGAAAAATTAAAAGCTCAAGTAGGAATGGGTCTCTCTTATTTCACCAAAAAGTATGATTCTATTAGTAATCCATTCAATCAAGCCGTATCAACAGACCTCACCTGGTCGTTTCGGCTTTTTATGCACTATCAATTCATTAGCGCCCAAAAGATAGATTGGCGTGTCGGGCTTGGTTACTTTCATCACTCTAACGGGCATACCCGTTTACCAAACCAAGGATACAATTCATTTTTACTCAGCCTTTCCGCAGATATAAAAGATCCTTCGAAAATTAAAGATATGACTGGTGCTTCTCCAAAACAAGACCTGGACCGAAGTATTTACGATTACTTTTCATTTCGG
This sequence comes from Altibacter sp., assembly GCA_028285705.1. Classification (GTDB taxonomy): domain Bacteria; phylum Bacteroidota; class Bacteroidia; order Flavobacteriales; family Flavobacteriaceae; genus JANQOS01. Next base: position 25,004 of record JANQOS010000005.1, on the reverse strand, counting down.
GCGGGTTACGGAATCAATGCCCTTTCTCTTATCTATTTTAATAACAAAAAAGGGGTCTATACGATCTCCGGTGAATATGGCAAGGTATTGAACAACACATTTAAATTGGGTGGTGGTTTCTACTACCGCATGTACCAACATTATTATGACTATATCCGTGATAATGAGTCCCTTGTTCAGGACGGAAGAGAGTTCGATTTCTTTAAAGAAGATCCATGGAGGTACGCGACTAACCTGGGAGTTTTTATTACAGGGGAATTTTTGCTGAACCATTTTGGAATCGACCTGCAACTAGGGGCCAATTTGCATAAACCCGCCTATAAAATCGATTGGCGGATCAATGAAGGGTGGGACAATACACCAAGAGATATTCCGGAAACCTGGATGTTGGGAGAGTTTGGCAGTAAATTCAAACTAAAGCACGCCATATCTTCGCGCATGGGAATTAAATATTACCTTATTGGCACAACAAAAGTACCGAAGAACAACTTGTATTTAAGCTTTCATATCAACACAAACCTTGGCCAAGCAGATTTTACCGAGCTGAGTTTAGGCTACGTATATGGGTTTAATTTCAGGGAAAGGAAATAAGGTTTTATTTTGAGAGGTAATCCACAACATTTTTCTCAATTCTAGCGTGTATGTCGCTAACATCTGCTTTTACAAACGTCTCTCCGGTAATGTTTTCGTAGAGTTCTATATATCTTTCCGAAACTGTTTCAATATATGCATCGCTCATTAAAGGTACTTCCTGCCCTTCCAGGCCCTGAAAGCCGTTTTGTATGAGCCATTGGCGTACAAATTCCTTTGAAAGTTGTTTCTGAACTTCTCCTCTTTCCTGTCTTTCCGAATACCCTTCGGCATAAAAATAGCGGGAAGAGTCCGGAGTGTGAATTTCATCGATCAAAACGATCTTTCCTTCTTTTGTCTTTCCGAATTCGTATTTGGTATCCACCAGGATCAAACCGCGTTCGGCAGCAATTTCGGTACCACGCTGAAATAGTTTTTTGGTATAGTCCTCCAACTGAAGGTAATCCTCTTCCGAAACTATTTGCCGTTTTAGAATATCTTCTCGAGAAATATCTTCGTCATGGTCTCCGGCTTCTGCCTTGGTTGCCGGTGTGATAATAGGCTCCGGGAACTTATCATTCTCCCGCATTCCATCTGGCATAGGAACGCCGCAAAGCATTCGCTTTCCGGCTTTGTATTCACGGGCGGCATGGCCGCTTAAGTAACCACGGATCACCATTTCCACTTTAAAAGGCTCACAGGCCTCTCCAATGGCCACATTAGGGTCCGGGGTAGCCATTAACCAATTGGGCACCAGGTCTTCGGTAGCCTGCATCATTTTTGTAGCGATCTGATTTAAGATCTGTCCTTTGTATGGAATTCCTTTTGGCATTACAACATCAAAAGCGCTAAGCCTGTCTGTTGCTATCATCACTAAAATATTGTTCTCCAGTGTGTATACTTCGCGTACTTTTCCGTGGTAGACTTCTTTCTGGCCCGGAAAATGAAAGTTGGTTGCTGTAATTGTATGGCTCATCAATTAATCTATATTTTCAATGGCTTTATAAGCAGCGATCACTTTTTTCACAAGGCGGTGTCTAATTACGTCTTTGTCATCCAGATAGATCATTCCAACACCATCAACATCTTTTAGTACGAGTAATGCCTCTTTTAATCCGGAGATCACACGTCGGGGCAGGTCAATTTGCCCGGGGTCTCCCGTGATCATGAACTTTGCGTTCTTGCCCATACGGGTTAAGAACATCTTCATTTGGGCATGAGTGGTGTTTTGTGCTTCATCCAAAATCACAAAGGCATTGTCCAGGGTTCGCCCACGCATAAATGCCAGTGGCGCTATTTGTATGATCCCTTTTTCTATGTGTGACTCCAGTTTTTCATGTGGGATCATATCCCGAAGTGCATCGTATAAAGGCTGCATATAAGGGTCGAGCTTTTCTTTAAGATCTCCCGGAAGAAATCCGAGATTCTCCCCTGCTTCTACAGCCGGGCGTGTAAGTATAATTCTTTTTACCTGTTTTTCTTTTAAGGCTTTTACCGCCAAAGCAACGCCCGTATAGGTTTTACCAGTACCAGCCGGACCCACTGCAAAGACCATATCGTTCTTTTGCATCTTTTCCACCAATTTACGCTGGTTGGCAGTTTGTGCCTTTATCAATTTGCCACTTACTCCATGTACTAAAACTTCTCCGGTACTTTCCGGGGTCTCATAATCATCCTTTGTTCTGCTTAACAGAACACGTTCAATCACATTCTCGTCTATTTTATTGTATTTAGCAAATTGCTCCAATAGCATTGTAATTCTTCTGTCAAATTCCTCGAGGATCTCTTCATCGCCATACACTTTTATCTTACTGCCGCGGGCGACGATCTTTAATTTTGGAAAGTATTTTTTTAGCAGGTCAATGTTTGAATTCTGATGTCCGAAAAACTCACGGGGGCTAATTTCAGTTAATTCGATAATAAGTTCGTTCAAAAGCGGTACAATTAAATTTGTGAATACAATGTAAATAAATAGTTTTACTAGTCACAAAAGTAACCTATTTTTGTGGTAATTTCATCAACAAAATATCAACAATTAACTAATGCCAATCATCACCCTTACAACCGATTTTGGAGAGAAAGATCACTTTGCAGGTGCGGTAAAAGGAGCCATTTACAATGAACTGAAAGAAGTAAGGATTGTTGATATCTCACACTCGGTTTCTCCATTTCACATTACCGAAGCAGCTTATATCATTCAGAATGCCTACCGAAGTTTCCCCCAGGGGACCATTCACATCATAGGAATTGACAGTGAATTAAACCCTGAAAACAAGCATATTGCCGTATACCTGGACGGCCATTATTTTGTTTGTGCCAATAACGGTATCATTTCGATCCTGGCTTCGGAAATAAAGCCTGAAAAGATCGTGGAGATCAATATCCACGACCGGATCACCAGCAACTTCCCTGTGCTGGACGTATTTGTGAAAGTAGCCTGCCATATTGCACGTGGTGGTACCCTGGAGGTGATCGGAAAAACAATTTCCGAAATTAAAGAGCTTACGGGAATTCGCCCTGTTGTAAATATTGAATCCAATCAGATCATTGGAAATATCATCTATATTGATAATTACGGAAATGTGATCAGCAATATTACAAGATCACTGTTTGAAAAAATAGGCAAAGGAAGGGATTTCAGGATCACGGCACGTACCGCCAATTTCACAAAGGTACATACACACTACAGTGATGCCATTAATTTTGAGCTACCCAGTGAAAAACGTGAAGAAGATGGTAAAAAATTAGCGCTATGGAACTCTTCCGGGTACCTGGAACTGTCCATATACAAAAGTAATCCCAGTACCGTAGGAAGTGCTTCTACCCTATTCGGATTGGAATATCGCGACACAATTACCGTAAATTTTAATTAGTATGTTCACAAGAATTGTAAAAATGGAATTTGAAGTGGAAAACATCCCTGCATTTTTGGCTAATTTTGAAGTCGTAAAATCAAAGATCCGGAATTTTCCCGGTTGTCTGTTCTTAGAATTGTATCGTGATAAAAAGGAGGAGGCTATTTTCTTTACCTATAGTCGGTGGGAAACCGAAAATGACCTGGAAAATTACCGCCATAGTGAACTTTTCAAAGATGTTTGGGCAACAACAAAACCAATGTTCCGTTCTAAAGCGCAAGCTTGGAGTGTGGATACAATACATACGCTTACTTAATACCGCAGAATGCTAACACTATTAAAACGTGAAATAAATTCGTTCTTTGCCAGTACCATTGGGTATTTGGTCATCGCTATATTCTTGGTGATCAACGGCTTGTTCCTTTGGGTCTTTAGTGGCAACTACAATATCCTTGATGCCGGATTTGCGGACCTCTCCGCTTTTTTCGAACTGGCTCCCTGGGTGTTGCTCTTTCTTATTCCTGCAGTTACCATGCGTGCCTTTAGCGATGAAAAAAAGATGGGAACCCTGGAACTGTTATTGACCAAGCCTATTTCGCTTCGAAGTATTGTTTTGGGAAAGTATTTTGGTGCCGTAGTGTTAATTATTATCGCATTGATCCCAACACTATTGTACATCATAACCATTTCAGAATTAGGAAACCCACCCGGGAACTGGGACGTTGGAAGCACTTTTGGTTCTTACATCGGCCTGTTGTTCCTTGTATTCGCTTATACAGCAATTGGTGTGTTTGCTTCCACCTTGTCGCAAAACCAGATCGTGGCTTTTATTGCGGCTGTTTTTCTCTCTTTTATTCTGTATTACGGTTTTGAAGGGCTCACCGGCCTTGTTTCGAGTTTTCCCATAGAGAATCTTGGAATGAAAGCCCATTTTGACAGTGTTTCAAGAGGGGTTCTGGACACTCGGGACAGTATTTACTTTTTAAGCGTAACCGCATTTTTTATTGCGTTAACCATTTTAAAACTTCGGAAAGAATAATGGGACACAATAAAAAACATACTATGCATTTTGCCCTGGTTGTCGTTGTACTTCTACTGCTAAATCTTATTGGGAACTATGTATACAAGCGTTTTGACCTAACCCAGGATAAACGCTATACGCTTTCTGAAGCCGCCAAACAGACCGTCGTTACTGTTGATGCCCCTGTCCTGGTCGATGTGTTCTTAAAAGGGAACTTTCCACCGGAATTCAGAAGGTTACAGGAAGAGACCGAACAGCTCCTGGAAGAATTTGCAGCCTATAATCCCAATATTAAATATGAATTCTTGAACCCGCTGGAAGGTGAGGAAGATCCTCAGGCCATCCAACAACAGATGGCAAATTTTGGCCTCACCGCTGCACAAGTGGAAGTAAAAGAAGGTGGAAAAGTGAGTACCGAACTGGTCTATCCCTGGGCACTTGCGTATTACAATGAAAAAACTGTGAAGATTCCGTTGCTTAAAAATCAGCTGGGGACCACTTCGGAAGAGCGTGTTAACAATTCCATTCAAAACCTGGAATACGCATTTGCAGATGGTTTCAACAAACTGGCTAACCCAAAAAAAAGGAAAGTAGCGGTCCTGAAAGGCAATGGAGAGCTGGACGACCGCTATATAGCAGATTTCTTTGCAACGCTTCGGGATTACTATTTTATTGCTCCGTTTACCCTGGATTCGGCTGCTGTTGCACCCAAAAGAACACTGGAACAACTTAAAGGATTCGACCTGATCGTAGCGGCAAAGCCTACGGAAGCCTTTAGCGATTCCGAAAAATACATTCTGGACCAATACACTATGAACGGTGGGGCCTCACTATGGCTTGTCGATGCCACCGAAATACAGCGCGATACCAGTAGCGGAAGGTCCTTTGCTTTTGGTAAGGACCTGAACCTAAACGATTTTTTCTTCAAATACGGAATACGGATCAATCCCAATTTGGTGAAAGATGTCTACTCGGCTCCTATTGTCCTGGCGACCGGAAATGAGAATGATACACAGTACAACAGATACCCCTGGTTTTTCAGTCCGTTAAGCTCCAGTGGCAACGATCACCCGGTCGTTACTAATATTGAAGCGGTTAAGTTTGATTATGTGAGCGAGATCGACACCTTACCCAATACACTTCGGAAAACGGTGCTGTTAAGCTCCTCTCCTATTACAAAGGTTGTTGGATTGCCTGCCGAAATAGATTTTGACAAAGAGATCCCCAAGAATTTAAAAACGATCAACGAAGGGCCGGATCCTTCAGAGTATACTGCCGGCGAAACGCCTGTCGCTGTTTTATTGGAAGGGGAATTTCCTTCGGTGTTCACCAACAGGGTCAAACCTTTTCAGCTTTCAGAAGATAAAATAAAAAGCAAGCCTACAAAAATGGTTGTGATAAGTGACGGAGATATTATTGTAAATCAATTGGACCGAAACCGTCCCCTGGAACTGGGATTCGATAAAATGACGAACGCGATGTACGGGAACAAGGAATTCCTGCTCAATATAGTCAATTTCCTTTTGGATGACAGCGGACTTATAAACATTCGTACCAAAGAAATCGCGGTGCCTTTTCTCGATCCTCAAAGGACAGTCGAGCAGCGTACTTTATGGCAGGTGGTTAACCTCCTGCTTCCCTTAGGATTATTAGCGATATTCGGAATTTTCTTTCAATATTTCAGAAAGCGAAAATACGCCCGCTAAATGTTAATAAGTTAGTTTTTTCAAACGTCTCAATTGAAATATATTTGTAGTTAAGCTGTTAACCAATTCAGCAGAATGAAAAATCAATTTTTATAAAAAAGATTCAATGAAATTCATCGTATCGAGTTCGTATCTACTAAAGCAATTACAGGTACTGGGAGGTATCATCAATACCAACAACACACTTCCCATTCTAGATAATTTTTTGTTTAATCTGGATGGAAACAGCCTGACTGTCTCTGCTTCGGACCTGGAAACCACTATTTCCTCGAAACTGGATGTGGAAAGCAGTGCAAAAGGGAGCGTTTGTATTCCCGCCCGTTTGTTGCTGGATACCCTAAAGACCTTCCCGGAGCAACCGCTTACTTTTACCATAGAAGAGAACAATACTGTGGAGATCAGTTCTAACCACGGGAAATATGCTTTGGCCTATGCAAACGGTGAAGAATTTCCAACAGCTGTCGAACTAAAGGACCCGAGTGAAACGGTACTGCAGGGTGATGTGCTGGCAACAGCCATTAGTAAGACCATATTTGCCAGTGGAAACGATGACCTCCGCCCGGTCATGAGTGGGGTGTTCTTTCAGTTTTCAACAGAGGGACTCACTTTTGTGGCGACAGATGCGCATAAATTGGTGAAATATACCCGTAATGACCTGAAAGCTTCTCAAACGGCTGAATTCATTATGCCGAAAAAACCACTGAACCTGTTAAAAGGAATTCTTGCGGGAAGTGAAGACGAAGTGACCATCGAGTACAACGAAAGCAACGCAAAGTTCACTTTTAACGGTACCGAAATGATCTGTAGGCTGATCGACGGGAAATATCCTAACTACGAAGCGGTGATCCCGAAAGAAAATCCGAATCGACTGAGCATTGACAGAAACCAATTTTTGAACTCGGTACGCCGTGTGTCTATTTTCTCGAACAAGACCACGCACCAGATCCGCTTGAAGATCGCCGGAGCCGAGCTGAATATCTCTGCCGAGGATATTGACTACAGTAACAAAGCCGAAGAGCGTTTAACATGTGACTACCAGGGTGACGATATGCAAATAGGTTTTAATTCGCGTTTCCTAACCGAAATGCTGAACAACCTTACCAGCGACGAAGTATCCCTGGAAATGTCCTTACCCAACCGTGCCGGTATCCTTACCCCTATCGACGGGCTGGATGAGGGTGAGTTGGTGACCATGTTGGTAATGCCGGTGATGTTGAATAATTAGGGTTTGTCCACCTTCTCCGCCAGAGGCGGATACGGCGGATGAAATGGAGGTTTAATGTAAAAGAAGCCAGAAGTAAGAAGCTAGAAGTAAGAAGTAAACTACTTATTCAGTTTTGCTGGCTTTCTTCTTTTTCTTAGCGTCCTTTTTAGCGGCACTGGCTGTTCCATCTGCACCTAATACCTTTCCTTTTATCTTTAAAAGTTTTGTGCCTTCACTGGCATTGGAAGTAACCGTGATCGTCTTGGAAAAGGCACCAATTCGCTTGGTAGCATATTTTACACCGATCTCCGCAGTTTCTCCGGGCATAACTGGCTTTTCAGGTTTTGTGGGTACCGTACAACCACAGCTCGCTTTTACATTGGTAATGACGATGGGAGCATTCCCTACATTCTTAAACTTGAACGTACGTTCCCCGTTTGCATCCTGCTGAATGGTCCCGTAGTCTATTTCATCGGCTTCAAATTGAAAAATACCTTTATTGGTATCTGCAGTATCCTGTGCCTGGATCGTTGCGGCCAGAAATAAGCAGATCACAAAGAATACGTTCTTAACAAAGGAGCTGTTCTCTCTTAGTGGTTTTGCATTTACATGGTAATTCATATTGTATTCGTTTTAATGATTAATAGAATACAAACATCAACGTAAATTTGAAAAATCCACCAAAAAGAGGGGTTGAAAAAGGTACTAGTCCCCGTTCCAAATGTGTTTTTAAGAGATAAAACGTATGGTCATAAAGTAAGTTGGCGCTTCTCCGTTACTGGCACGTACTGCATTTACAATGGGTATGATAAAGCCTAAGAGCCCGGCGCCTATTAAGGTTAGAATCCCTAAACCTAATAACAGGATAGCAGGGATACTCAAAATAATATATAGTATTAAGCTTATTTGAAAATTAACAATGGACTTCCCGTGTTCGTTCATTCCTTCTACTTTGTCCTTGGTGGTAAGCCAAATGATCAAAGGAACAACAAGGCTTCCAAAACCTATTACATATCCCAATAATTGTGTAAGGTGTGTTATGACCAATAAGCTGGTATCGGTACGTTTTGCTGAGTGATTGATGACTTCCATACTAATGATTGATTTATGCCCTATAAGTAGAAGTTTATAAAAAAATGTTACAGCTTTCCACGCTACTTTTTATATCTTTGGGTTTCTCCCCCTTAGTATATTATAGAGTTACCTTTTGATCAAAGATGATGGAAGGCTTATGTTGTCCTCCCTGAATCACCCGGATAACAATGATAAAAGGTAATATATAACGAGTTGTGTGTAATTGATTCAGAACTAACTTCACAATTCAATCTCAACTTTCTGAAATCTATGCCTTTATGTCATGTAGAAATTTAATTAATTGACTTTTTTCAGTTAATAAAAATTTGGATTGGTTTTTGAATTAATTTTTAAACAGAACCAATAAAATAAATATCTATGTTTAGAAAAAATCGACAAATAGAATTGTTTAGAGAAATGAAAATAGAAGCATTTCTTAATCAAAAATTACGAAATATAAAAAATACAGTTGACAGTTATACAGAATCACATATTAGCAGTATTGATACTGAAAAAGAAATTGAATCTTTAATTAGCTCTTCCGAATTAAATGTACCTAAATTAAGAAAAGAAGATACTTCAACTTCAATATCAGAAAAACAAATTAGTGGACACCAATTACCTTCAGGAAGGACATTTGTTCCAGGTCGATTAATTGATATAGAAATTGCAAATTACAGTATCCCTTTTTCTGGAAACAAGAGCTTTTTCAAATGTCTACCAAAATCTTTTTCTCAAAGAGCAGTAATTGCAGATTTAAACCAAAATAGTTTAACCTTAAAACTAACCAATTGGGACAAAATAAGCGGAAATGATAAAGCAATAGAGTACCTAAAGAATGAGCTATTAAGGAACGTTGAAGTGATTGAAAATTATTTGGCTGCATTGCAAAAAGATGTTGATGAATTTATTCCTGAATTGGAAAAAAGCCTTACGAGCTATATTAATGATCTAAAAAAAGATATAGATGTAAAGAATGACAGCAATGATAAATTAAATCCATTTAAATAAAAACTACACACAAAAACGCAACTTTTCATACTCAAATACCTTATGGGTAATGTAAAATAAACATAATATGAACATAGAAAGCTTACTGAATAAAATTAAAATATTTAACGAATTAGTAATAGACTCTGGATTCAAAAGAGATGTTACTGATTATCGTCAATCAATAGGACAGTCTCAGAATCAAAACTTGGTATTCATGAAAGGTCTTTCTGATAATATTAAGACAAATCTTATCAATTTTGAAAATAATTCTTTAGAAAATGAATTGAATGGTGTTCTTCGAGATAATGAACCATTTACTTCACAAAATACATTAGAGGAATTGAATGAAATAGACGAGGATAAAGAAATTGATGGACCTCAATATTTTCAAAAATTTAATACAATCTTAAATAAGCTTCAAAAATCTATTACAGCAAATGAAACAGAATTAAATACAGTGAAGACAACTTTCGATAGTTATGTTTCCGAACAAATTGACTATGAAGCCGATGAGGAACAGGCAGTGATGTCTTTGGTCTTCAAAGACCTAAAATCAACAGGTAGTCTCAAGGAGTTTTCAAAGGTTTTACATCGATGGAATAGAACTTTATTGATTTATCATACATTACTTAAGCAAGAATCTCCAAAAGATATTTCACTTGTAGAAATACAAAACGGTTCAATCGATGTTATTTTTAATATTGACTTTGATGTTGCGATAGATTTAGCAGAACTAATTAAGACAGGTTTAAAAGTTTATGGAGCCTATTTATTGTATAAATCAAAGACAGCTAAAGAAATTATTTCCTCCTATATGGGCAATAAAAAACTGATAGAATCTGAAAAGGAAAGAGAAAAATTAATGCTTGATAATATTAAAGATTCCATAAAACAGCAAGCATTAGAAAAACACAAAGAATATTTAAAACTTGACGCTCCGCCTTCAAAGACTGGAGCAATTAAAAAGGCAGATGAAATAGCGAAAGTTATTACTGACCATATTGTAAAAGGGAATGAAGTTAAATTACTAACTCCTCCTGAACCAACAGAAGAAGGAGAACAAGACCTTTCTACTGAATTACGTGCTGAAACCTCTATAGTTCGTGAACGATGGAAAAAATTAGATGGTAAAGAGCAGAAACTACTCCTAGATAAATACACTATTAAAGAAGAAGATGAAAAAGAAGAAAAATAAACTACACTCAACAACGTATAATACTCATTGCACTAAACACATCAATTAAATAATGTTTGTTATTGGTAACAAGTGTTATATGAAACCGTTGGTACAAATTGAATAAAAAATAAACTTTGTTGCTTAAACCCATATTGAAAATAAACTATTATTTTTGAGAGAACAATATCTAAAATAAGAATATGCTGGGAACAATCTTAGAAGCCATCAAAAGACTCGAAAATAGAGAGCACCTTTCAAAAGAAGACAAAGAACTGCTTGAATTCTTACATTCACAGGCTTGGGGAGAAATCAATACCGGGATCGTAAACTTAATATCATACGGTGACAGATTAGGTTGGGAGAAAATTGAGGAGAAGTTTACAGGAATGCTTAACCTTATAGATAAGGCGAAGAATAAGTAAAATATTTGCTGGCACTGCATAAAAATAATGTGATAGCTAGTGTTAATCAAAGTTTAGTGCTCCAACTAACTTGATTTACCACCGGAGAGCAAGGTAACTAACCTCTCAGCTTTTCACACACAAATCCTTGGCAATAATTTAGGAAAAACCAAAATTAATATGCAAAAACCATATAGAAAAGGGGCCATTGGAGCTTTAACTGATGAATACGAAAAAGCGCTGAACGAATTAAAGGCACTACTCTTACAGATTCCTGATGATACGTTTAAAAAAGTATATAACGAAAAAACGGATATCGATTTTCAATCGGTTAGGAATATCGTTTTGCATATAATTAATTCCGGGTATGTTTACGCGAACCATATTAGAAAAAGATTTGGAGATAGCTATGTAATTCCGAAAATAGAAATTATAAAAACCGAAGAAGGTATATCCGGGCTTGATGAAATGTTTGAATATACGGTCGAAACTTTTGAAGATAAATGGCATCTGACAGATGATGAATTATTGAATACGATCATCAAAACTTCCTGGACAACTTACGATCTGGAAGCTATTATTGAACACGCAATTGTTCATATTTTAAGACACAGGCTTCAAATTGAAAAAATGATCGCTAAATACGGAATATTATAGCTCTTATGAGAATAAAAGTTATTGACAACAACGTATATAGTAAGTGGCTAAAATAATTACCAAAATTAAAAAAGTCAATAAACGACTCTGCCTCCTCTTCCATTACACAAACTCCAACCTTAATATCAGTTCCTTCTTACAACAAAGTTATACCTACCTTAGTCTTTGCAATTTTTTCAAAAAAAATGTGGAAAAATGCAATAGATCAAAAAAACTTCGTCTTTCTAATCGAAGACCCTTTGTAAAAGGTTTTAAATGAACCCGGAATCAGATAACACTAAAAAGCTAAAGGATTTTTTTGGAAGAGAATACCAATCTCTCAAGGTGTATGTGAACACCAAAATAGCTGATACCGCAAATCGGGATGCAGAGGATATTATCCAGGATGTCGCTTTAAAATTATTTGCGGGGGCAGAAAGGTATGCTCCCATAAACAATGTACCGGGCTTTGTATACAGGTCCATAAAGAACAAGATCATTGACCTTATGAGAAGCTCGAAACCGGCAGAATCGGTAGACATTGACAGCAATTTACTGGAAATAGCAGAAGTATTGCAGTTGCCCACAGAGAAGTATGCCTCGGATACCATGATATCTGTATTAAAAAACTGTATAGAAGAGCTAAAACCACCCTATAGGGACATTATCATTGCCGTGGATTTTGAAGGCTATACCTATAAAGAGATCTCACAGAAAACAGGAATCCCGGAGGGAACACTCATGTCGAGAAGGCATCGGGCCGTTGGAATATTATATAAAAAGATAGAAACAGAATTAAACAAACATTAAATCAATACATCATGACAAATTTTTTCACCCATAAATTCAGAAAAAAATCACCCTTAGAGATTGCCGGAATGATCATCTTTGGCGCGATCTTCATCACCGGATTGGCCATATTGTTTGGCTTTGTGATCATGTGGCTATGGAACTGGTTGATGCCGGAGATCTTTGGGCTCACTACACTTACGTTTTGGCAGGCTGTTGGCCTCATTATATTTGCCAAACTGATCTTTGGAGGCTTTGGCGGTGGTAGTAGCAGTAAAAAATCTTCCAAAAGATCAGATAAAGAGTGTAAAAAGGATTCGAAAACAGATTTTTCGAAGTGGAAATATTACGATAAATTCTGGAAGGAAGAAGGTGATGCCTATTACAGGCAGTATGTGGAACGGCAAACAGGTCCGGAACAGGAAGATATTTCAGAATCTGAATAACCTAACTTTTTAGTATGGAGCTATTATTGTTTCGAACCGATATTAAATCGAAGAAAAAGGTCAAGTCCCTAAGGCCAATGCTTAACAATCATTCGGATATACTGAATTGGTCCGTGGACCTTGAAGACATTGACAATGTCCTTAGAATTGAAGCCACTACTAACCTGTCCGAACAAGAGGTCATGGACCTGGTTAGCGTACAGGGTTTTTATATAAAAACGCTGGCGGATTAAACATAACTGCGAAAAAGTTTGTGTCCTAATATTCAAGCCGATCAAAATTCTTTTTAGCTATACTGACATAGGGCTGTCACTCACCGTATCTACTTTTGCCTTACACTAAAAGAAAAAAGTATGAAATACGAATGGAGAAAAAGGGAAAAGAAAATTTACCTACCCAAAAATAAACCGGAACTTATAGATGTTCCAACCTATAAATTCTTAACTATTGAAGGAGAAGGAAATCCCAATAGTGAAAGCTTCGCCGAATACGTCGCGGCCCTTTATGCTTTGTCCTACGGAATAAAAATGAGTCCGAAAAAAGGAATTGAAACTGATGGTTTTTACGATTATACGGTATATCCACTCGAAGGAATATGGGACATCAATGAAGAGGCAAAAAAGAATTTTAAAGGAACCATCAATAAAAACGACCTGGTCTTTAAACTCATGATACGGCAGCCTGATTTTGTGCATACGACCCTGGTAGACAAGGTCCGTGCAATGACAAAAGAAAAGAAGCCCCACAGATTGTTGGACAATGTCACGTTTGAAGAAATTGAAGACGGAAAATGCATCCAAATGCTACACCTGGGAAGCTATGATGATGAACCTAAAAGCTTCAAGGCCATGGAAGATTTTGCTGCGGAATCCGGGCTCAAACGGCTATCAAAAATTCACAGGGAAATATACCTGTCTGATGTTAGAAAAGTAGCCCCGGAAAAACTCAAGACGGTATTGCGGTTTCAGGTGGAGGATCTGAAAGCATAAAGAATGGACCGCCTTCATAGGAATTGTGTATTTTTGCACGCAATAGTACACAATGATCTACAACGATACCATAGCAGCATTAGCAACACCTGCAGGAGCAGGCGCCATAGCCGTTATCCGACTTTCCGGTGAGGATGCCATTACGATCGCATCAGGGATGTTTACATCGGTTTCGGGCAAGGAACTGTCAAAACAGAAAACACATACGGTGCACTTGGGGCATATTGTAGATGGTGAACGGGTGATCGATGAAGTATTGGCGACCATTTTCAAAGATCCCAATAGTTATACCGGTGAGGATGTGGTAGAGTTTTCCTGCCACGGAAGTCATTATATTCAGCAGGAAATACTTCAGTTAGCCCGTCGGAAAGGATGTCGTATGGCCACACCGGGAGAATTTACGCTACGAGCTTTTTTAAACGGAAAGATGGACCTCAGCCAGGCTGAAGCCGTTGCCGACCTTATTGCAAGCGATTCTGAAGCGTCACACCAATTGGCCATTCAGCAGATGCGTGGTGGTTTTTCCAACGAAATAAAAAGGCTTCGGGAGGAATTATTGAATTTTGCCTCCTTAATTGAACTGGAACTGGATTTTTCTGAAGAAGATGTGGAATTTGCAGACCGTGCCGCTTTTCAGAAATTAATATCGAAGATCACACAGGTACTAAAACGCCTGATCGACTCTTTTGCTACCGGAAATGTCCTTAAGAACGGAATTCCCGTTGCGATCGTTGGTGAACCCAATGTAGGGAAATCCACCTTACTGAATGCACTTTTAAATGAAGAGCGTGCCATTGTAAGTGATATTGCCGGAACAACACGAGATACCATTGAAGACGAAATAAATATTGGCGGTATAGGTTTCCGCTTTATTGACACCGCAGGAATACGCGAGACCGTAGATAAAATTGAAGGACTGGGCATACAAAAGACCTTTCAGAAAATGGAACAGGCGCAGGTAGTTATCTTTTTAGTAGATAGTGTTCAGTTGGCAGTTGGCAATGAAGCCATAGATGCAATAAAAATTGAAATTGAAAAATTAAAAAACAAGTTTCCGCAGAAACAATTGATCATTATTGCTAATAAAGCAGATCAACTTACTAAGCCCCAAATCTCACAACTCACATCCCATATCCCACGGCTACATGTCCTTTCAGCAAAAACGGGAGAGGGTGTTGAAAACCTCAAGGCCACCCTACTCGACTTTGTAAATACCGGGGCGTTGCGCAATAATGAGACCATCGTGACCAATTCGCGCCATTACGATGCACTCCTGAAGGCCCTGGAAGAGATCCAAAAGGTACAGGAAGGTATCGATAGCGGTTTAAGCGGTGACCTCCTGGCAATAGATATAAGGCAGGCACTGTATCACTTTGGAGAGATCACGGGTGAGATCACCAATGATGACCTACTGGGGAATATCTTCGCGAATTTTTGTATTGGGAAGTAACCAGCGCAAATAAAGAAATCAACAAATCAAACATAATTACAGATAAAAGCCTTTAATTTAGGCTTTTATCTGTAATTATGTTAATAAATGTTTTGTTTTGATACTTGTATTCTATGTCTGTATTTGTACCTTGTTTGTACCTTAGTTAAATTGATAATAACCTCTAAATATTATGATTATGTCTCTAGCTTTTAAATCCTTACAACTAAAGATACTTGATCTCGAAAAAATTATATTATACTCTAAAAATAAACATCTTTATAACTTAGAAGAAAGAAAAATAATACTAAAAAATCTTTCGAAGCCATATTTAAAAAAACCGATAGAAGCAGAATACTTTAAAATCGCAAAGGGAATTGATTATTTTAAATTTATGTTAAACTAAGTTTTTATAAATTTTTTGATTAAGGTTTTTCCATCTATAAAAAAATGGGCAAAGTAAATTCCGGAGCTTAGATACGATACATCAATCAAAGAATTTTGGGTTTCTTCAATAAGGATTCCTTGTAAAGAGTAAATTCTTACTAATAATTCAGAAGAAGAAAAAGAAGAAAGATTTTCAACCTGTATAAAACCTGTTGTTGGATTGGGGTAAAGTGAAACTTTTAACTCGCTTAAATCATTTACTCCCAATTCACAATTTTCACTATAATAAGTATGTGGATCTATACTCCATCCTGGAGCATTATTAGCAAAATTTTCATCATCTACTTGAATACAGTACAAATTGCCATTAAATCGTGCTCTCATTGTTTCTAAAATCGCATTATTTCCATTTTTAATGTTTAATGAAGTCAAATAATTAGATCTACAATATAAACTAATAAGATTTGGGTTTTGTGAGAGATCTAAACTGAATAAATTATTTTCAATACAAAACAAGCTGTACAGATTTGGATTTTGTGAGAGATCTAAGCTAGATATATTATTCTCATGACAATTCAAATATTCAAGTAATGGATTTTGAGTAACATCTAAACTTGTTAATCCTAAATTATAGCAAGCCAAAACTTTAAGGTTAGGGTTATTAGTGACATCTAGGCTTTCTATAAAATTATTATAACATCCTAATACTTCAAGGTTAACAAGCTGAGAAACATTAATACTAGATGGAGTCGATAAACTACTATTGCAATATAATACAACAAGATTTATTAGGTTTTGTATTTGATTTATATTAATTAAATCATTATGAGAACAATCTAAATCTTGAAGATTGGTGAAACTCTGAAGGCCTTCTAAAGAAGTTATACTTTTACCATGAATATCCAAATTAAATACTGCTTCTGCCTCAGATACTTGAATTTCTCCATCATTATTAGTATCAACATTGCTATCTACAAAATTATCCCCAGTTGTATCCACTACTAAATCATTCACCAGAGCACTTTTAAAATAAGGGTCAGGTATATTCACAATTTGAGCTTGCCCCAAATAACTAATTACTAATAACATGATAGTAAAATAGAATTTTCTCATTTAGACTTATTTTATAAAAGTATTTAGTCAAAAGTAATATTAATTTTTAGAGTATATCTCTTTAATCAAGATAATGTAATTTAGTTGTTCAAAATATTATGATTCAGATACCTATGGAATATAAAGACGCTAAAAATGTTATCAATACCATTTTAGGATTATGTAGTGTATCTACCCAGAAAAGAATCATAAATGAATTACAAACTATAAAGAACCCAATTGTTAAGAGAAAAAAATCTAACCAGCCAATTACATTATTAGAGGCTAAGGAAGAGCTTATTATAAAATTTGAAAGAAGAAATAGAAAGCTATAATTGAATAAAGGAAAATTATATTTTATATTGGGAAATAACTACGTCGTCACTTCTTAATACATACTAAACACTAGTATACTTTCCTCAGTAACAGTTTACTTTATTGTTTTTAAAATTACGTATAAACACCTATAGGACAGTAGATTACACAGTCATACCTTTATTAAAATTTCATCTGCAACGGTTCTATAAAAAAGCCGGGGCCTAGTGTAGATCAATAATAACATAAATCAACTCCTATGTATATCAATCACTCTACAACCCACTCCACTATCTCGATAAATTATAAAAAGCAATTTGGAAAATCCAGATTGAGTACTACCTTGACGCTAGTCCTATTCCTTGGCCTTTCCTATTCTTATCTCTATGGGCAAACAGGTACTACTGAAGGATCTGGTAGCGGGAACAATAATGTTGTATATGTAAAGAACAATGGTTCGACCAGTGGAGAGGAAAATTCCTTTCTGGGAAAAAAAGCAGGTGATAGTAACAAAGGAAGCTACAATAGCTTTTTTGGCTACAAGTCCGGTTATATCAATAAAGCCAATTATAATACTTTTATGGGCTATGAAACCGGATATTTCAATAATGATGGGCAATACAACAACTTTGTAGGTTACAAGGCTGGTTATTCCAATATTTCCGGAGAATATAACAACTTTATAGGTTCATACGCGGGCTATAAGAATACCGCCAGCCGTAATAACTTTATAGGTGATAAGGCCGGTTATATGAATGACACGGGAACTCATAATAATTTCCATGGGCATAATGCCGGTTATAATAATACTACGGGCAGTGACAACAATTTTATAGGGTACAAGGCAGGTTTTTCCAACACATCTGGTAAACAAAACACTTTTATAGGTTCCGGAGCAGGTTATACCAATACAGGTGATCAAAACATTTTTATAGGCTATGAAACAGGTTATACTAGTACAGGTGATCAAAATATTTTTATGGGTTACCAAACCGGTTATTCAAATACCTCCGGAAGCTGGAACAATATTATTGGGGTTTTTGCCGGAAATAAGAACACAACGGGTAGTCACAATACTTTCTTCGGGCACTGGGCCGGTTTTACAAACTCGACCGGTAGTGTCAACAATTTCATAGGATACGAAGCGGGTAAATCCAATACTACAGGTGCATCAAATAATTATTTGGGTGCAATGGCAGGTTATAGTAATACAACCAGTTCGTTCAACAACTATGTTGGATACGGGGCAGGTGGTTATGCGACAGGCGATAAAAACAACTTCATTGGCTATGAGGCCGGGTACACAAATCCGGGTAGCGGCAATGTCTTTATAGGCTACAGGGCCGGTGCTAATGAAACAGGATCCAATTTATTATATATCGCTAATTCCGATACATCGGACCCTTTGATCTGGGGTGATTTTTCCACCGGCAAGGTCGTTACCAACTCCATCCAGGTAACTCCAAAAACCTGGTCGGGTAATGTTTTTAGTGAAGGTTACGACCTTAATTCATTGGAAGAAGTGGCACAATTCATTCAGAAGAACGATCACCTGCCAAACCTTCCTTCCGAAGCAGAGGTACTGGAAAAGGGAATCGACCTGGGTCAAATGAACGCCCTTCTTCTACAAAAAATAGAAGAACTCACAATTTACATCATTGAACTTAAGAAAGAGACCAATTCGCTCAGAAAGTTAATCAAAGACAAATAGAAAAGTCCTTAAGAAATTCAAACGAGGAAAAAAGCACTGAAACACAGGAAAAATCACTAATTGTACCTGAATTTAACCAAAGTATTACTTCTTTATAAATCTCTTGATAAAAGTTTGCCCGTCTATAGAAAGCTGTACAAAATAGATACCGTTACTTAGCTGAGATACATCAATTTCAGTATGTTGAGTTTCTTTGACAAGGCTCCCCTGTAATGTGAATATTCTTACTAATTGAATCTCTTTTTCCGTTTTAATACTTAGAAGGTCTTCTGCCGGATTTGGATACATAGCTATGGATCCTGCATTAAATTCTTCAGTATTCAAACTGGGGTCGATTATAATTCTTCTCAATCGGGTGGATTCGCTTACATACATAATATTTTCATCCGGAGAAAGTTCAATCCCCAAAGGATTGTTGAATTGAGCAACACTTACATCACCATCCTGATATCCGGCAGTGGTTCCTGCAAAAACTGTTGCCTGTCCGGAAGCATCGATCCTGTAGATCTTGTCATCTGCTGCAGAGGTTCCGTATATGGAAGAATCCTGCTGTCTAAAGACCATATGCCCAAAACCGATCCCAAGGTCTACCCATAACTGTATCGCTCCGGTTACAGGGTCTACTTTGTAGAACTTATTTTGGGAGGATACTATCAACTCTCCCTGATCATTAAAAACAATGGCCTGGAACCTAAAAAGAACCGGGTCATCTACCAAAACATATGAAACTCCGGAAGATGTGATCTTATGTATCTGATGCCCGGAATATGTAGGTGGGGCTCCAAAATTTGAAACATATATATTATCGGTATCGTCAATAGCGATCCCGGCCGGGCCATCCAGCCCGGTCGCAATAATGGTAACCTGGTTGGTAGCTGTATCTATAGTTGAAACCGTATTGTTATCATAGTTTGTTACGACAAAAAGGCCATCCGATTTTTCATCTATGTCTATTGGCCCAAAAACACCTGTCAGGTGCGCAAAATCAAATGTCCCGGATGCAATATCGTATTTGCCTATTTCATTACCGTTCTGTAGTCCCCCGGAAGTTGTATATACGTTCCCCAGGTCGTCTACATAAAGTCCGTCTTTGATCTTTGAATGTGTGGCAACAGTTTCTACTATCTGCGCATTAACTTGTATAAAACACAAAAGGAGCATAAAAGTGATTATTTTTTTCATAGCGTTCTAAAATTTTATCATTTATAAAATCAAAAATATAGAGGGGGTACTGATCATTTTTAAAAAAGGCACTGATAAAATGCTGACTTTTTTCTGAACAATCCATTTAAACAAAAAAACAGTAAGGGATATTTTTAAATAAATATTATACTTGTCAATCGCTTGGAAGAATGCTAATTTTATAGAATAGATCAAAGCCTATCAATGAACAGTTCTAATAAAAAATGGGTTGTATATCCTGATAAACGCAGGTTGGTAAGTGGCTCTACAGAGCTCAAACTGGAGCCCATTGTATGTAAAGTTTTGCTATGTTTAATTGAGCATAACGGGCAAACTGTTTCCAAAGCTTATTTAATGAAACACGTTTGGAGGGACACCATTGTTACCGAACACTCCTTAAATAAAATCATCTCCAAACTAAGAAAGGCTTTTAACGATTCTCCAAAGAATTCCAAAGTCATTGAAACGATCTCAAAAAAAGGATATCGCCTGTTGATCCCTATAGAAATAGTAAATGAGCAAAATAACATTGGTCAAAAGGCAAAAAGAAACAGCTCTAAAAAAATATTCTATGGTGCCGTTTCCATATTGGCAATAGGCTTTTTGATCTATCTCTTTTATTCTAATGCACCTGCGACCGGTAAGGAGAGCGCAAACTTATCGGTGTCAAATATAAGTGCGATCACAACCTCCAAAGGGGTTGAGGTAATGCCAGATTTTTCGAGTGACGGACAACAATTGGCCTATGTAAAATATGAGGAGGATTTTCAGTCCTCCAATTTGCATATACAACAGATCAATACCAATTCGGTTACCGAAATTACCAATGATCCGGATTTTGAATTCTCTCCAAAATTTTCACCTAATGATCAACACCTCGCTTTTTATAGCCTGACAAGAGATGGCAGATCCAGTATTTGCACAATTTCTTCAAAAGGAAAAAACAGGCAAGAGATCACCGAAATTACTACTACTATCCCAAAGGGGTTGGACTGGTCCCCGGATGGAAAAAAACTGGTCTTTACAGATTTTGTCCCGGAGACCCAGACCTATGCTATATTTATGTATGACCTGGAGGCTCATACCCAAAGGCAACTTACATTCCCTGATACGGGTATGCTAGGAGATGAGTTCCCGGTCTTTTCTCCTGACGGAAAAAGAATTGCATTCATTAGAAGGGAAACGAAGAAAATTACCACTATTGGGATCATCGATCTTTCCAACGTTCAAAACCCTGCCGTATCAATACGTACAGACTTTGAACTAAAGAGAACAAATGGATTGAGTTGGACTACCGGTGGTGATGGTATCCTATATTTTGCATATGCGGGAGGAAGCTATATTCTGAAAGTTAATCATCTGAACGGAGAGAAAGAACAGGAACTTTACCAAATTACCAATAATTCATTCAATAAGGATCCTGTAATTTCAAGTGACGGAAGACATATGGCCTTTGTTCAATTTGATATTGTTGTAAATGTTTATAAAGCAAATATATCCCCAAATGGTATTGTAAATAAGGAAGTGTTTATACAATCTACCCGGACCGATTCTAATGTAAATATTTCCGGCGATGGGACAGATGTTCTTTTTTCTTCAAATCGTTCCGGATTCTATAACTTATGGACCTCTGACAATAAGGCGCAAGGGCAAACACAAATAACCGATATTGACCAACCTAATAAGATAAAGGCCAAATGGTCACCAGATGCTTCAAAAATTGTTTTTTCGCTTTTAGAAGGTAGTCAACAACCTGTATATATAATGGAAATGCCAAACGGATTACCAACCAAACTTGTTGATCATGGTTTACATCCTTCTTTTTCGGCAGACGGGGAATGGATATACTTTGGAGACAATAGCGGAGAATTTTCAGAAATAAAAAAGGCCTCCTTAAAAAATAAAGAGGTCGTAAGCACCTCGCTAAAAACCAGCAATCATGCTATGGAAGCACACAATGGAGAGTCATTATTCTTTCTAAAAGAAAATCAGGATGGAATCTGGCAAAAGAATGAAAAAGAGAAAGAGGTAAAAATTATTGATGCATTCCGTGATGATGGCCAATCAAACTGGACCGTTACTGCCAATGGCATATACTACATTCTGTATGATAAAAGTTACACTCCCAGTCTTTACTATTATGATTTTTCAAAAGATTCCGCCCATAAAATAAACGGACTATCCAAAACTGCGCATTTTGTTATGGGAATGAGTATTTATGATGATGAGATCTATTATACCGTAAGTAACGAATCTGAAAGTGACATCTTAGTTTTGGAACTGAATTACCGGTAACTACCAATTTTGCCGGTTTCAATATATAATTTACCCCCTTCCAAAAATCGATGATCCTTGAAAGAGGGTGAAAAAATTAAACACTTCGTTGACTAAAGTTTCAGCAATAACCTAGTTCTTTTTACATCTCCATCAACTATCACTTTTAAAAAGTAAATTCCAAAGTCCAAATGCCCTAAGTTGTAGTTGAAGTGGTTTTGACCAGATTCCAGCTGCTCCTGGGATTCGAACACTTTATTCCCATAAAAATCATACACGGCCAGATTTGCTGTAGTTTCCTTATTGGATCTTAATCGTACATGTATATTTTCACTAAAAGGATTTGGATTTACACGTAAACGGGTAATGAATACTTCATTTGAGTTTTCACAGGATCCCAAAGTGGCTCCATGGTTCAAATGGTATTGAACCGCCCAGGCCGGAATACAGATCGTATGCCCGTTATGGCAAACTTCTACTTTGGGCCAGTTTGGATTATTCCCGCAGCTAACATCAATAACTTCTACTTCTATATTGGCTATAGAGGTACATCCGTTTGCATCTGTTATCGTAACCGTATAGGTCGTTGTTTCTTCCGGGCAAACTTCTAAAGAAGTAGTAGTATCTCCTGTATTCCATTCATACGTATAAGGCGCCGTACCTCCTATTACACCAATTACTTCAAGTGTAGTGCACGATGCCGGTTCATACCCCATATATACTGTAGTATTATCTGAGGTCATCATTTCAATTGGATCCGGTTCTTCAATTAAAAACAACTCTACAAATTCAGCTCCCAATGCATCGGTAACAGTTACAAAATATTCTCCTGCTGCAAGTCCAACTGCAGTTGCTGTTGTTTGCCCGTCACTCCATTCATAGGTATAAGGAGCTATTCCTCCCGAAACCGATATCGTGGCCGTACCATCCGTTCCTCCGTTACAGCTAACATTTGTAGACGAAGTTCCAAGTAGCTCAAATTGTTTCAATTGGAAACGTGCAGATACCGGAAAATGATCTGAAATAGTGTTGGTATACTGATTATCATAAAACTCATAATGAACCCGAACAGACTCATCAATGTAATTGTCATTCAATTCATCCGTAACCGATATATGATCTATCATATTCTCTCTGAAAACAAATGACCTGAATCCGTCATCACTTAAAGCTCTTGAAACAATATTGTAATTGATAGTATCATCTGAATATTCTTCATAGGTAGTGATGGTTGTTGCAACATCTGCAACCGTTTCATCTACATCGTCATTATAATCACCCAGCAAAATAAGGTTTACACTGGGATAATTTGCATCCAGGCTATCTTTCAGAACTTCCACATCGTATTTACGCATATCGTATCGGTTTTGGGCCTGGCTACTGCCATTAGCTCTGGCGTGCAGTGCAACTATATTATACTGTTCCGTTTCACCGCCAACCGTAATATCTGCTGTCATTAAAAAAGGCAATCGCCCGCTGGCATAAAAACGGTCTGTAGTGCTGGGGTAACCTACCAATGCCGAATCATCACCTCCATTGTACAATGGATGGATAGATTCTAATAGTATCTTAGTACTAACCGGACTTACGGTAGATGTATTGTAGATAAAACCTATTTTTTGTTTTACGCCCGGGTCGTTAGGCCTGGAAACGGCTGTGGAAAGCACATAATCATAGCCCGGTAATTCATTTACCATCTGTTCAAATAAAACATCATCTGCGATCTCCTGAACGGTATAAATATCTGCGTCTAGTTCGAGGATCACAGATTTAACAGCTTCTTTCTGAATTGTATCCGACATTGGATCCCCGGCTGCAGGAGAGTTTGATTCATCACCAAACCATTCTATATTCCAGGTCACGATATCCAAAGTCTTTTCGTTTGGTACATCAATTGGTAGGGTTGGAGAAACATAGGGCCCTGCACAGGACATATCCGATCCCATACGAGGCAATAGTTGATAGGTTTCAAAAAACCTGCCCACTACCCCTACTATCTCGTCACAGCTCTCCGGTTGCCCTAAGCCCACTATTTCCGCAACATCATTATCTATACGTAGTTCTCCTGTTCCGCTTAGGTCACTTAATATATAGTTTGAGTTCCCAAAAAGGATATCTCCCGGCGTAGGAAATGCAGGGTCCAAAATACGTACCAATTTGGCCGGATGGTTGGCCAATTCGGCCAAAGTAATTGTCAATGGCTCAATAGCTTCATTAGGCGCTCCATTATTTTCTACAGAAGTAACCGGACTGATCTGTACCTGATCATTGAATACACTTCTCGTTCCGGTAACGGTGATAGAATCTCCAATCGTAAAAATACCATCTCCATGAACCAATTCATCGAAAATAGCAATTCCCGCAGTACTATCCTGAATGTATGCAGAACCGGAAAATTGATCTGAAACTGTTAACACTCCGCTGATCGTTACCAATTCGCCTGCAGTTGTATTTCTTGCATCCAATATAGATATAGGGTCCGGTGGCGGAATAATAGCTCCATTTTCTGTTCCCGGTGTTGGAGCGGCTTGGGTATAAGTGGCAGTATTTCTGGCTCCTCCCGAACCATTGGGGATACGTTGCGAAGAATCTCCATCCTTATCACCTAATTCTCCTTCGTTTATTTGAGCTTGTCCGGCATTCAACAACACCAAAAGTCCTGTATCATCTGCATCATTAGTGTCGTACACAAGGGCATCAACAAGACCGGCGGTAGTGACTGCTGTCCCGGAGGGGAAATCTGTAGCATTTCC
>JANQOS010000187.1 GCA_028285705.1 Altibacter sp. | reverse complement strand
AAACGCCTGTCGTTAAGTGTTAATAGCTCGACCTCTAAAGGCCTGCCAAATGATTGTATTGCCGTTAATGCAGAACGTATGCTCCGTCCTGTATAAAGTACATCGTCTATAAAAACAACTTTTTTGTCTTCAACAATGAAATCAATATTTGTTGTATTGGCCTCGAGAGGTTTATCACTACGGCGGAAATCGTCCCGGTAAAAGGTGATATCCAAATATCCCAATGATACTTTTTTGATCTTATAATCGGCTTCTAGCAAGGTTTTAAGGCGTTCTGCCAAATAAATACCTCTTGGTTGAATACCAATAAGTACCGTGTTGCTAAAAGTATCGTGATTTTCTATTAATTGACAAGCCAAACGATGAAGTGCAATTTGTACTTCTTTTGCGTTCAATAACACTTTTTGGCTCATAGGGGTAAGTTCTGAAATATATTCAGGGTACAAAAATAGTACTTTTTTTAAGAAGAAGTTTACTTTTTTGCGTTAGGGATAGCAGCGGCATCCTTTTTAATAGGTATTGCGCCAATGGAAAAACTGTTCCAACTGTTAAAAAGATATAGCGAATAGCCCGTAAACGCTCCAATAAAAAAACCCTTCCATTTATAAAAAGGAAGGGTTCTTACAATTATAATGTAAATGAACTTATTTTTTCTTTCCGTCCATTTTGTCCTTCAATTCCTGAAGTTTCGCATTGGCATCACCTAATGTAGGTTTTGCCTCGTCCGCTGCTGCAGCTTGTTTCTTAACAGCTGCTTTCACGATCTTGGCTTCTTCTTCTTTGTGAATTGCCATATGAGAAGCTACCACTTTCTTGAATTCTTTATTAAATTCAATAATTTGGAATTCTGCTTCTTCACCTTTCTTTAGGTTAACACCATCTTCTTTTTCCAGGTGACGTGTTGGTACAAAGGCAGTGATATCATCATTGAAATTGATAACTGCTCCTTTGTCTACCATTTCGGTTATGGCTGCAGTGTGTTTACTCCCTACGGCAAACTCTTTTTCATACTTATCCCAAGGATTCTCTGTAGTTTGCTTATGTCCTAAACTTAACTTACGGCCCTCAACATCCAGTTCAAGAACGATCACTTCCAGCGTATCACCTATGTTAGTGAACTCACTTGGGTGTTTGATCTTCTTGGTCCATGAAAGGTCGCTAATATAAATAAGGCCATCGATTCCTTCTTCCAATTCTACGAATACTCCAAAGTTTGTGAAGTTGCGTACAATTCCGTTATGTGTTGAACCAACAGGGTATTTTTTAGTGATGTCTGTCCATGGATCTGCGCTTAATTGCTTGATACCTAAAGACATTTTACGTTCTTCGCGGTCTAATGTCAATACCTGTGCCTCTACTTCATCACCAACATTTACAAAATCCTGCGCACTTCTCAAGTGGGTAGACCATGACATTTCACTTACGTGAATAAGGCCTTCAACGCCTTCTGCCACCTCGATAAACGCTCCGTAATCTGCAATTACAACTACTTTACCTTTCACCTTGTCGCCTACTTTAAGCTCCTCGCCTAAAGCATCCCAAGGATGTGCATTCAATTGTTTTAAACCTAACTGGATACGTGTCTTGTCTTCATCGAAGTCAAGAATTACAACATTCAATTTCTGATCTAATTCTACGATCTCGTTAGGGTGGTTGATACGTGACCATGAAAGATCTGTAATGTGAACTAATCCATCTACACCTCCAAGGTCAACAAATACTCCATAAGAAGTAATGTTCTTCACAACACCTTCCAGTACCTGACCTTTTTCTAACTGGCCTATAATCTCTTTTTTCTGTTCTTCGATATCTGCTTCGATCAACGCTTTGTGAGAAACTACAACGTTTTTAAACTCGTGGTTGATCTTCACAACTTTGAATTCCATTGTTTTACCAACGTATACATCGTAATCACGGATAGGCTTTACATCTATTTGTGATCCCGGTAAGAACGCTTCAATACCAAACACATCTACGATCATACCTCCTTTAGTACGGCATTTTACATAACCGTTTACGATAGTACCTTCGTCGTGAGCAGCATTTACGCGATCCCACGCCTTAATTGTTCTTGCTTTACGGTGAGAAAGAATTAATTGTCCCGTACTGTCTTCACGTACATCGATCAAAACTTCTACCTTGTCCCCAACCTTAAGGTCCGGGTTGTAACGAAATTCGTTTAAAGATACTACACCTTCTGATTTAGCATTGATGTCGATAATTGCATCACGGTCAGAAATGTGTACCACTTCACCTTCCACTACTTCATCATCTAAAGTATCTACAAAGTTTTCTGCTACTAATTTTTCGAATTCTTCCAGCTTACCATCGTCGATAGGGTCAATGCCTTCTTCGTAGTTGTGCCAGTTAAAGTCTTTTAGGAATTTTTCAGGGTCGCTCTCTTTAAGAGAAACTTCCTTTTGAGGTTTTGTAGTTTCCTCAACTTGTACTTCTGCAGTTTCTTCTACAGCTACTGCTGTTTTTTCTTCTTTTGCAGAAGCTTTAGCTTTGGCAGGTTTTTTAGCCGCTGCTCTTTTTGGTTTTGCAGTTTTCTTTTCTTCTACTGCAGTTTCTTTTGCTTTATCAGCCATTCTGTAAAATTGATCTCTTCGGAAATAAGCTCCTCAAAAATCAAGGGTTTGTATTCTGTGTTGTTACTGAAACTTATTGCGACTATCCCACAGAAGGGTTATGGTTTATTTTTTAAATTTCCTTTTATTCCAGTCTTGTCGCTAAAAGGGCTGCAAAAATAGTGTTTTTCTTTTGATTTCCAAAGGGTTTACTTTCGTTTTAGTAACTTAAACCCTATTTCTCTTCCATAGCCCTGGAACAAGGCCAAATTTATCCAGAACAGTGCATATTGTTCCATTAAGAAAAACGTGTCATTTCCGCCTATTTCATAACAATTGGCAAAACCAATATCCCTGGAAAGTATCTTCGCTACCTGTATGCCTTTCTCACTGTCTCCTGCAACAAAATTATCTATGGCACCCTCTTCATAAACAGGGTTTTCCATATTGTTATAGCCTGTAACGTTAAAACACTTCACAACATTTCTGGTTGAAGTATTGGCTAGAATTGCACTTGTAGTAGTGGTAAACCCATCTGGACCTTGCCCTCTTACAATATTCATGGCATCTATAATTATTTTTTCGCCTGTATCTCCCAAAGATCGGGTTACTTCAATTGTAAACTTAGCAGGTGTAGCTAAGATAATTACTTCTGAAACTGCTACAGCTTCCCTGACAAGCTGCACCGAAATGTTTTTATTGAGCAGATCTTTCCCTTTAAAATTTTCAATATCCCTAACGCCTAAACAAATTGAATGCCCGGCTCCAGCTAATTTCTTTGCCAGTACACCTCCAACATTTCCGGTACCTATAATAGCTATAAACATATCATATGTTTTTTAGTAGTTCAACTATCTTCCTTGCTGTAACTTCACCACTCATATTTTGCTGCCCGGTAACCAGGTTTCCATCAACAACAGCATAAGGTTGCCAGGGTTCCACCTTCTTAAAGTCTGCTCCTTTTTTAAGTAATGATTCTTCAATTCGCCAGGGCATTACTTCGGTGCCAACAGCAGCATTTGCACTGTCTTCTTCTTCGTTAGTAAATCCTGTTACTTTTTTCCCGGAAACCAAATAGTTCCCTTTGGTATCTCTTACATAATTTAATACAGCAACACCATGACACAGAGCAGCAGCTACTTTATCACTTCTATAAAATTTTTCAAATATACGATGCAGCTCCGTTGCCCCCTCAAAAGTAAACATGGGTGATTGCCCTCCGGCTACCATAATAGCATCATATTCTTCCACATTGACCTCGGCAATAGGCAATGTCTCAACGAGTGTTTGCATAAATCCACTATCAATATACTTTTTACTTAAAGTATCCCAGGCAGAATACCCACTTTCATCATTTGGGTCACTCATAGGGTCCAATATCACCTCTCCTCCATTGGGGCTTACAATTTCATAATCTAAGCCGTTCGAAGAAAACACTTCAACAGGATGAAATAACTCCGAGGCCCAAAAACCAACCGAATAGTGTAATTTAGGATGAATGGAAGGATTTGCAACTACAATTAATACTTTCTTTTTCATAACTTATTACTCTTTTACGTTATAGAAACAAATCTCCAAATTTAATTTATAATGATAGCTATATATACCAAATAGTATGGTACATACTTTTTGGAAAGTATTAGTAAATACAATATATTAGCGCATGCCAGATTTTATTTACGACGGAAAGAACTACTACAATCCTGTAGAGTTTGCCATGGATCGTATTGGCGGCACATGGAAAATACCAATATTATGGAGGCTAAAGGAAAAAACCCTTAGGTATAGTGAGCTACGCCGAAATATTCCACATATATCAGATAAAATGCTCACAACCCAGCTTAGAGCTCTCGAAAAATATGGGTTGATCCACCGAAAGGTATACGCTGTAGTACCTCCAAAAACAGAATATAGCATTACTGAAAAAGGATTAGAGTCCATCGAAGTAATCACTGTTATAAGAAATTATGGTTTAAAGCTGATGGAAGAGGCAGGGATCAATGAAGATATTTCAAAGAAGAGAAAAGGTTAAATCCTCCCCGCAATCCGATCTTTGGCCAATTGTAGAATGATATGAAATTGATCTTCAAGATTCATTTCGGAATTATCAATCTCGATAGCATCTTTTGCCTTTACCAGCGGGGAATCATCACGTGTGGTGTCCATATGATCCCGTTCGGTGACGTTTTCCAATACTTCTTCATAGGTAACTGTATCACCTCTACCCACAAGTTCTTTGTAACGGCGTTGTGCACGCTCACCGGCTGTGGCATTCATAAATATTTTGAGTTCGGCATTTGGAAAAACAACGGTCCCTATATCACGGCCATCCATTACAACTCCTTTTCCTTCTCCCATAGTATGCTGCAGTTTTACCAATTTTCTTCGAACTTCAGGAACAGTAGCAACCGGACTTACCAATTCCGAAACTTCCATGGTGCGAATTTGCTTTTCAATATTCTCGCCATTTAAATATATTTCGGCTTTTCCGGTTTCATTCTTTTTAAATTCCAGTGATATATCCGCTAATGCTTCAATTAGTTTTTTCTTATCGAAAGAGGTTTCGGAAATATATCCGTTTCGCATCGCAAACAAGGTTACGGCACGATACATGGCTCCGCTGTCTACATATACATATTCCAGCCAGTCTGCCAATTGCTTGGCAACCGTACTTTTTCCCGTAGATGAATAGCCATCAATGGCAATGGTAATTTTTCGCATTACTGCAAGTTAATATTTAATCCGAAATTACTGGTAGATGCCGCCGTACTGTATTTTACATACGAATAACTAAAACGAAGTTTATTTAAACGCAGCGAGAATCCTGCACTCAGTCCGGCAAAGGCTCTTTTTTCTATGATACGTAATTCTTCTCCTCTGCGCAGATTGTATCCCAAACGAATGTTGAATCCGCCTTCGGGAAAAATCTCTATCCCCACGATCATGTGCCTAAATGCATGATCTATGAAATTGATCTTTTCTTCTTGCGAATTACCTTCAAGGTCCGTGACAGCTTCATTGGGGTTTGCGAAAGCGATTTTCCACCGCTGCATGTTTTCCAGTGTAAAATGCCAGCGAATAGGAATGTTCTCTAAGGTTTGCGATATCCCAAAGATCAACTCGAACGGTAAAGGCTCATACTCGGTATCGTAAGGAGAAAATTGTGTCCCGATGTTACGTGCCACTCCGGTAATTTGCAAATCCCAGTCTTCATATACATACATCAACCCAATATCTATCGCTCCTCCAAAAGAGGAATATTGTTCCAATGTTGAAGAGATCAGCTTTATATTTGCCCCTACGTGGAAATTTGTGAAAGCTATGTTACGCGCATGGCCCAAAGATAACGCTACTTCTCCTCCGCTAAAAGTATTTGTGGGGTTTCCCAATTCGTCGTAGCCATCAAACTTCCCATAGTTTATATAAGTTACTCCTGCATGCAATACTTGCGTTCGCCTGTCCCATAGATACGCATATGCAACGCTTCCATAATTAATATCTCCAATATAGTTGAAGTAATTCAATGACAGCTGATTGTCCATTTCCGGATTGATGGATGCCGGGTTGAACAATGCCTGGGTAGGGTCGTAATCGTAATTTGTAATGGTTTTTCCTCCTAGAGCAGCCTGGCGTGGTGAATTTGAAAGGTTTAAAAACTGATAGGTCGATCTCCCTCCTACTTGTCCAAAAACGGAAGTAGCTATTAATGAGGCTAATAAGAAAAAAACCTTTTGGTTCATTGAATGTGAGATACCTTTACCTGAAGTTTTAAACGAATGCAAGTATAATTTATTTTCGGGAGGGAAAGAAATGATTCCTACCTATAATTTCTTAGCATTCTTTACTTTCTCTTTGGTCAGGGCCAAATTTAAAACATCACTCATTTCTTTTACATAGTGAAACTTTAAACCTTTCAGATATTCGGGTTTGATCTCTTCAATATCCCTCCTGTTATCTTCACATAGCAGAATTTCTTTTATATGTGCACGTTTAGCTGCTAATATCTTTTCTTTTATTCCTCCTACCGGAAGAACCTTACCTCGTAATGTGATCTCACCGGTCATTGCGATACTCTTCTTTACTTTACGTTGAGTAAAGAGTGATACCAGTGACGTTAACATTGTGATCCCGGCACTGGGCCCGTCCTTTGGAGTAGCTCCTTCCGGAACGTGAACGTGTACGTCGTACTTCTCGAAAACCTCCGGAGTGATCCCCAACAGGTCTGCATTCGATTTTATGTATTCCAACGCAATGGTAGCAGATTCTTTCATAACCTTTCCAAGATTTCCTGTCATGGTCAACTGCCCCTTTCCTTTTGATAGCGCAGATTCAACAAATAGGATATCTCCTCCTACCCTTGTCCAGGCCAACCCGGTTACCACACCGGCGACGTCATTATTCTCATATTTATCACGAAGTAACTTGGGGGCACCCAATACCTCTACGACAATTTCGTTGGTAACTTTAGTATCGTACGCTTCTTCCATTGCAATTTTCATTGCTGCATACCGTACCATTTTAGCAATTTGCTTTTCTAGCCCCCGAACACCACTTTCGCGAGTGTACCCTTCTACAATTTTTTCTAATTGGGGTTTTCCAATAGCTAAATGTTCTTTGGTCAATCCATGCTCCTTTAATTGCTTTGGAAGTAAATGCTTCTTAGCTATCTCCACTTTTTCTTCAATGGTATAGCCTGAGACATTTATAATTTCCATCCGATCTCTTAGTGCAGGCTGAATCGTACTTAAACTATTGGCTGTTGCAATGAACAATATTTTTGACAGGTCAAAACCTAATTCCAAAAAATTATCGTAAAACGCATTATTTTGTTCAGGGTCCAAAACTTCCAGCATTGCAGAGGAAGGGTCCCCCTGGTTTCCTACAGATAGCTTATCGATCTCATCCAGTACAAATACCGGGTTACTGGTTCCGGCTTTCTTTAAACTTTGAATAATACGTCCCGGCATCGCACCAATATAGGTTTTTCGGTGCCCGCGAATTTCAGCCTCGTCACGCAGGCCACCCAGGGACATTCTTACATATTCCCTCCCCAATGCTTCGGCTATGGATTTACCCAAAGAAGTTTTTCCCACTCCCGGAGGCCCATATAAACAAAGAATCGGAGATTTCATGTCATTCCGTAGTTTTAAAACAGCCAGATATTCCACGATACGCTGTTTTACATCATCCAGTCCATGGTGATCACGGTCGAGAATCTTTCTCGCACGTTTAAGGTCGAATTTGTCTTTACTGAATTCGTTCCATGGTAATTCCAGCAACAGGTCCAAATAATTACGTTGTATACTGAACTCAGCTACCTGTGGATTCATGCGCTCCAATTTTGCCAGCTCCTTTTCAAAATGCTTTGAAACGTCTTCATTCCACTTTTTGGTCTTTGCACGAGCGCGCATTTCTTCTATCTCAGCTTCAGAAGAATTACCACCCAGCTCTTCCTGAATGGTTTTCATTTGCTGGTGCAAAAAGTATTCACGCTGTTGCTGATTGATATCACTTTCTACCTTGGACTGAATGTCCTGGCGCAGAGAAAGTTTTTGAATTTCGATATTCATATATCGAAGTGTCTCAAGAGCACGGTCCTTTAAATCGTTGATCTCCAATAATTTTTGTTTTTCTTCCACCGAAATATTCAGATTGGAAGAAACAAAGTTGATCAGGAATGAATTACTTTCTATATTCTTAATGGCAAAGGCAGCTTCCGAAGGAATACTGGGGCTGTCCTTAATGATCTCTAATGCCATTTCCTTAATAGAATCTATAATAGCTTTGAATTCTTCATTTTCTTTGGCAGGGCTTGCTTCAGCTACCTCCCGGATCGTGGCTGTCATATATGGGTTTGACGTAATCACTTCTGCAACTTCAAAACGCTTTTTCCCCTGGATGATGACCGTGGTGTTACCGTCCGGCATTTTAAGGACACGTAGAATTTGTGCAACAGTACCAATTGTATTGATATCTGCCAGTTCGGGGTCTTCCTTGCTCTCATCTTTTTGAGAAACTACCCCTATTACTTTATTACCTTTATTGGTCTCGTTTATGAGTTTAATGGATTTATCCCGCCCCGCAGTAATAGGAATTACCACACCCGGAAACAATACCGTATTACGAAGTGGAAGAATGGGAAGGATATCCGGTAATTCCTCTCTATTCATTGCATCTTCATCTTCGGGAGTCATCAATGGGATTAACTCTGCATCTCCTTTCAATTCCTGAAATGACAAACTGTCTATCGTTGTTAATTTTGTTTTGGCCATATATTTGTTTACGACATTGTGTCATTAAAAGTAATGCTTACAATGCTTCGTGTATATTAATTTTTTAATAATTTTCTGTGAATACTACTAAAACCTACTGATTTCAGTAGTATCTTCAACACTATAAGTCAAGAGTTGTGCCATTAGTCTATTTTTTTTCAAGTCAAGTGTAACAATTCTTAACTTGTATCATCTTTAGTTTAAACAATTGTTTTTTTGCCACTAGCCAATAAAAATATAGATACGTTACTCGTTCTTTGTCAGAAAGGAAATCAGTTAGCACAGGTTGAAGTTTACAACCGCTACCAGCACGCCATGTATAACACTTCGCTTCGTATTGTAAAAAATACTGCCGAAGCAGAGGACGTAATGCAAGAATCGTTCATAACAGCGTTTGATAAACTACACACTTTTAAAGGAGAAGCTTCTTTTGGGTCCTGGCTTAAAAGAATTGTCGTGAACAATAGTATTTCACAATACCGAAAATCACAACAGTTTGTGGAAATTCCAGAAAAAGGTATTCCGGAGACAGAAGTTGAATCTGCACCGGATGGCTTTACAGAAGAAGACCACACTCAATTAAAAGCAAAACAAGTGCTTTCCTGTATAGAAGATCTACACGATAGCTATCAAAAGGTCTTAACACTTCATTTTATTGAAGGATATGACTACCAGGAGCTATGTGAGATCTTACAAATAAGTTATGCAAACTGCAGGACACTTATTTCCAGGGCTAAAGAAAGTTTACGAAAGAAACTAGTTGAAAGTTATGAATAAAGATCACTTAAATACACTATTTGAAAGTTTGGAAGGTACATTTGATGTACATGAAACTCCAACCGGGCACCAAAAAAGGTTTTTAGACAGATTGAATGTTGAAAAGCAAGAGGTCAAAAAAGAGAACCGATGGTGGAAACCACTTTCTATTGCTGCATCGGTAATGGTCCTAATTGGATTGGGGCTTACATTCCTAACCAGGAGTGATGTTACGGAAGCAGATCTGGCAAGTATTTCGCCCGAAATGGAACAAACCCAGACCTTCTTTACCTCAACCATCAATAAGGAACTGGAAACCTTAAAAAGTTTCGATGCTCCTGAAACTAAAGCACTTGTCGACGATGCTTTGGTACAATTAGAAATTCTTGAAAAACAATACCAAAAATTGAAAATCGATCTTGTGAAAAGTGGCAATGACAAACGTGTAATCTATGCGATGATCTCCAACTTTCAAAATAGGATCGATTTGCTTGAACAAGTAATTTCAACCATAGAAGAAGTTAAAAATCTAAATAACACTAAAGATGAAATCACAATTTAAA
The DNA here is from genome assembly GCA_028285705.1 of Altibacter sp. Taxonomy (GTDB): domain Bacteria; phylum Bacteroidota; class Bacteroidia; order Flavobacteriales; family Flavobacteriaceae; genus JANQOS01. The sequence continues at coordinate 3,660 of JANQOS010000187.1, read as the reverse complement.
TCTCTGGTATTTCTTTTATTAGTTCCGGCTGTTGTATTTGCACACAACGGAAAGTTTAAAGGAAAGTACACTAAAGAAAAGACCGTAAAAAAAGAATTTACTGTCAATGCCAACGCAGAATTGCGTGTAGACAACAGTTATGGAAATGTAGACATTGTAACCTGGAATGAAAACAGAACCGTCATTGAAGTACATATTAAAACCAATGGCAATAATGAAGAAAAAGTGCAAAAGAAACTGGATGATATCACAATAGATTTCTCCAGTACTGCTTCCCTTGTAACTGCTAAGACCGATTTTGGAGGAAAAAAAGGAAACTCCTGGAGCTGGTGGGGAAACAAACACAGCAACGTAGCTATGGAAGTTAATTACAAAATCAAGCTTCCTGTTACTAACTCCGTAGACCTTGACAATGACTATGGCGCCATAAACATCAATAAATTGGAAGGTAATGCAAAAATAAGCTGCGATTACGGGCAATTATTGATTGGCGAACTTAGAGGAGATGACAATTATCTCTCTTTTGATTATACCGATAAGTCAACTATCGATTATATGAAAAATGGAAAGATCAATGCAGACTATTCCGGATTTACACTTGAGAAAGTAGGTGACCTCGAACTCATTGCAGATTATACCCGGTCTGAAGTTAAGGAAGCCAATGATGTTAACTATAATTGTGACTATGGAAAAGTGGTCATTAAAAAAGCTGCCAACATAACAGGAAGAGGAGACTATGTAAGTAATCGTTTTGGAACCGTGAACGGGTCCCTAAACCTCAATACCGACTATGGCTCTATTTCTGTAGAAAGGCTGACCGGCTCTTCAAAAGATGTAACTATCAGAGCAGATTACACAGGCATTAAATTGGGATTTGACAGCGCTTACAATTTTAATTTCAAGCTTGACCTCTCTTATGCATCCTTTAAAGGTGAAAATGATGTCACTGTAACTAAAAGTCATAAAGAGAGCAGCCAAAAATTGATCTCCGGATACCACGGCTCTAAAGATTCGGGTAATACAATAGATATTGAATCTGACTACGGAGGAGTGTCCTTTATAAAAAACTAACTTAAAAAAATATCAACAAAATGAACACACTATTTAAATACACATTTGCAATTACCCTATCTGTATTAGGCTTTTCGGAAATGACTGCCCAATGGGGAAATAAAAGAGTGCAAGGCAACGGAAATGTTGTGACCAAAACAGTAAACACCCAAGATTACGATGCTGTAAAAGTAGTAGGGTCTATGGATGTACACCTGGAAAAAGGTACGGAAGGAACCATTACTGTAAAAACAGATGAGAACTTACATGAATATCTCGTAATTGAGGTAAAAGAAAACAATGCCCTTGTAATTAGAACTAAAAAGCACACCAACTTAAGAACTAAAAAAGGAATTCATATTACTGTGCCATTCAGAGATATTTCCAAATTGAGTTTAGTAGGGTCTGGTGATATTGACTCTAAAGATACAATTGACGGTGATGAGCTTGAAGTATCTGTTACCGGTTCCGGAGATATCGTATTGGATGTGGAAGCTAACCTAATAGACGCTAAGATAACCGGTTCAGGAGACATGGAGCTTACAGGAAGTACTAAGGATGTCGAAGTAAAGGTAAGTGGTAGCGGAGACTTTAAAGGATCCTCATTGACCTCACAAAATGCCCAGGCGTATGTATCGGGTTCGGGAGATATTAGAATAGCAGTCAAGAACAGTATAAAAGGCCGTGTAAATGGTTCTGGTGACATTCGCTACTCAGGTAACCCGGAAAGAAGTGATACAAAGGTTTCCGGTTCCGGAACTATTAAATCTATGTAATTTAAATACCCGTCATTTCTAATCATTAAAAAAGCCGCTTTTTAGAGCGGCTTTTTTAATTCTATATTTTTGATATTAATCTAATTGAATAATAAACGCTCCATTTGATATTTCATAGATCGTTGGGTCTATACCAGTGGTATCAATTGCAATAAAATTGAACTTGGCTTCAATAATTCTGCTGATAGCATCATAGCTTATGATAGAAAGAGTTCCTGAAGTGGAATTAAAGTTCCTGGGGTTTTCAGTATCTGGAATAAACAAGCCTACTACCTCTTCACCGGTAACATTTGCAGTAACCATAGTATAATCCCCTACTTCAATTTCCTGCGGAAAGTTCAGTCTAATAAACTGCTTATTAGTTTGATCCTCAGTGGTAATAAAAACAATAGGTACCCCGTCAACAGTGGTTGGTACTACCTCAACGGTATTTGGTTCATACATTTCTCCATCTACTTCGGCTTCAAATGTATCGGTAATTTCACTTGTGTTGTCAATGAAGTCAATAAAGAACTCTCCATCGGTAATTTCGGCGATTGTGGGGTCTATTCCCAATGGGTCCCTCGCCGTAAATGAGAAGGTAGCCACTATTCTACCGGTGGCAACTCCATACTCAGTAATAGTTATTGTCCCAGGGGACGAAGTTAAATTTTCTCCTCCTGTACTTGCATTATACATTGCGATAAGCTCGGTTCCATTAGAAATTGACTCAAAGCTAAAAGTTCCAATTCCAAGGCCTTCAGGCAGGTCTATTCTAATAATTGCTCCGGTCTCAGTGGTAGCAACAATATTTAGCATAGGAATACCTCCAACTGTCGTTTGTGTAACTTCTAATGTAGTATCAACAAATTCTTCCCCGTCAACATTCGCAAAGAATGAATTCTCGGGATTTTCTCCTACATTACCTCCATCTATCGTATATGGAATCGTATTAAATGATCCGTCAGTTATTTCAATCGTTTCAATTACAGGATTGCCATTACCGTCCAGAATAGGGTCTCCATTACCATCTAAGGCTGCACGAGCACCAACAAAATTAAAGCTTCCGGATACGGTCAAGGCATCTACGTCCATTTCAGTAATGATAAGTTGTCCGTTCCCTCCCAGGATGGCTAAAGTTTTATATGGGTTGGTTTGAGTTTCAGAATCAATATATAAGCCAAAGGTCTCTGTAGTTTGCCCGGCAGTTAAATTGAAAGTTCCGGCAGCAGCAGCTTCAACCGAAAGTGTAATTGTTTCTCCCGAAGTACTTTTTAAACCGGTAATCACCAAAGTGGTTCCTGTAAGTACTCCACTGGCAGATTCTGCCAAATAATCTAAGCCATCGACTTTAGCTATAAATTCTCCTTCTGCCGCAACAGGGTCTTCTCCCTGGACAAATGTCCCTTCCAGGGGCTCATTATCACAAGAAGTAAATTGGAATGCAAGAAAGGCAACAAGCAACCAACTTAAGAGTTGAAATTTTTTCATAAGTAAGTAAGTTTTCTTTGGTAATAACCGCAAACATAAGTAAAAATTGTCTATTTACTATATTTTCTTGGGACTCTGGCCAGTAAAATTACACCAATTATAAAGAATACTACCAAAAATAATACTGAGTTTCTCATACTTCCGGTAATTTGGTCTATAACTCCGTAAATTAGCATTCCAATTACAATTCCAATTTTTTCGGCAACATCATAAAAACTAAAGTATGAAGTTGTATCTGTGGTTTCCGGTAAAAATTTTGAATATGTGGAGCGGGATAGCGCCTGTATACCGCCCATTACCAACCCTACTACCCCGGCTGTAATATAAAACTGAAGAGGTGTTTCAATAAAATAAGCAACTACAC
>JANQOS010000170.1 GCA_028285705.1 Altibacter sp. | reverse complement strand
TCTGGTTTTCTATTACCTCCACTCCCTCACTTTCCAGCAATTGCTGCATTAAATTGGTGCCATCAAAGTGATGTTTGCCGGTAAGCAGTCCTTTCCGGTTTACAACCCTGTGTGCCGGAACATCCTCTTTATTCCCGCTTGCATTCATGGCCCAACCCACCATTCTGGCACTTCCGGCAGCTCCCAAGTATTTAGCAATTGCGCCATAGGAGGTTACCCTTCCATAGGGAATAAGCCTGGCCACTTCATATACTTTTTCAAAAAAACCGATTTCAGACATCTTTAAAAATTATTGAAAATCTTTATAGCGGTAATTATTGAAATTACTGCAGTTATAAATCCTATGATATAATTCATATTCACTTTTAATTTTCCCTGGTCTTCCTTTTTTCGAAAATACTGTACATAGATAATCAACATTGTAAAGGTTCCAAATCCTGAAGCAATGACAGCCGCCAAAAGTTCGGGTTGTGTAAATCTAAACCAGCCAAAGCCCGCAAATGTAATACTTATGTACACCCAATAAGGTAACGGTAATAAGTTAAGTGCTCCCAAAAACATGCCGGAGAAAAACTTACTGGTTTTGGACTTATTAACTTCTTCCGGTACTTCCCTACGCGTGTCCTTGGCAATAAAAAAAAAGAAAATAGTAATGCAAATGAATATTCCCAAAGCTACTTTTTGCAACATATCCACCACTTCCGGGTGCCGGTCCAGATATCCGGCAAATAGGAGTGCAATATAGGTCTGTATCATTACGGTTATACAAACACCAATAGAAAAAAGAAGTCCTTTTTTTCGTCCTTCTTTCATACTAATTTTTGCGGCAGACATATTTAGCAACCCTGGCGGAATCACACCCACAAATGAAGCTAAAAAACCTACTACAAAATTTAAAATCAGAGCCATTTATGCTTGTTAATACCGTGAATATAAACAAAATTATGCGAACCGGAACTTAAACCGAACGTAGGTGATTTTTTTGTTTTCCTCCAAATATTGGCTTTCATAAAAGGTTTGTATTTGTGTTACTTCTTTTGGAGAATGGTCATTTCCATATACGTCATGATGGGCATATTCAATTTCTTCACCGAGACCGTGTAATAATCCTAAGGTATAACCATGCATAAATTCGCTATCTGTCTTTAAATGTACAACACCCTCAGGCTTCAATATTCTTTTATACTTGTTTAGAAAGTCAATATTGGTCAATCTGTGTTTGGTTCGCTTATATTTTATTTGAGGGTCCGGGAAAGTGATCCATATTTCGTCTACTTCATTTTCTGCAAAAAGGCGGTCAATGAGTTCAATTTGAATTCTCAAAAAACATACATTGGCAAGGTTTTCCTCCAAAGCAGTTTTTGCACCTCTCCAAAAACGGGCACCTTTAATATCTATCCCTATGAAATTTTTGCCGGGGGACCGTCGTGCTAAATTTACTGTATACTCTCCCTTACCACAACCTAGTTCCAGTACGATTGGGTTATTATTTTTGAAGAGATCTCTCTTCCAATTCCCCTTTAATTCATGAGTATCATTAAGAATTTCATCCCGAGACGGCTGAATCACATTTGCAAAGGTTTCATTTTCCTTAAACCGCTTTAATTTGTTTTTGCTTCCCACAGAGTTAATTTTTTGGTAAAATTAAGGAAATATTATACCCTTACTAATATCCGTACCTTTGTTTTTATGGCAAAACAAAAAACCATTTTAGTAGCGCCGTTACATTGGGGTTTGGGGCATGCCACACGTTGTATTCCCATCATCCGGGAACTATTGAACACCTGTAATGTTATTATAGCTTCAGATGGAGCCGCCCTGTTATTACTGCAAAGAGAATTTCCTCAATTATCGTCTATTGAATTACCTTCTTATAATATTACTTATCCAAAAAAAGGGGAATATTTTAAATGGTCATTGTTCCTTAAATTACCTCATATAAAAAAAACAATTGCTTCCGAAAAAAAAATTGTCAAAAAGCTCGTATCTGAAAATACGATCGATGGTATTATCAGTGACAATCGATTTGGGGTACATAGCAAAAAAGTTCCTTCGGTATTTATAACACATCAACTTAATGTACTTTCAGGGAAAACCACTTATTTCAGTAGCAAACTACATCAAAATATCATCAAGAAATTTGATGAATGCTGGGTTCCGGATGTAGAAAAATCTCCAAATTTAAGTGGAAGGTTAGGTCACATCAATTCTGTAAATCTAAATTTGAAATACATTGGGCCATTAAGTAGAATGCAAAAAATGGACCTTGTTAAAAAATATGATGTCCTGGCATTGCTTTCCGGGCCGGAACCTCAACGAACTATTCTGGAGGAGAAGTTAATGGAAGAATTTACAGAAAAGGAAGTAAAAGTACTATTGGTACAGGGTATTGTAGAAACAGAACAAAAAACAGATCGGTTTAAAAACATCACTGTGGTTAATTTTATGGGTACTTCACAACTGGAAACAGCTATTAATGAAAGTGAAGTAGTGGTTTCACGCTCCGGTTATACAACCATTATGGATCTTGCCATATTAGAAAAGAAAGCATTTTTTATTCCTACCCCCGGACAATACGAACAAAAATATCTTGCAAAGCGTTTAAAGGGTTTAGGGCTGGTCCCTTTTTGCAGGCAAGATAGCTTTACAATTAAAAAATTAGATGAGATAGCCTTCTATAAAGGACTAAAAGGTTTTAACGTTCCCAACAGATTTGATCGTTTATTTGGACTTTTCAAGAGTGAATGAAAATTCAGATCCTATACCTATCTGGCTTTCAACATAGATCTTTTCATCATGTGCCTCTACTATGTGCTTTACAATAGAAAGCCCTAATCCACTACCACCTTCTTTTCGAGATCCGCTTTTGTCCACCCTGTAGAATCTTTCAAAAAGCCGTGGAATATGTTCGCTTTCTATTCCCTCTCCATTATCGGTCACCCGTACAATTACTTTATTTTTAATGAGCCGTTCAATACTTACTTCGGTTGTACCATCATTTTTTCCGTATTTAATAGAATTTACGATAAGATTAGAGAGTACTTGTTGGATTCTTTCTCTATCTGCATTTACAAATATTGGATCTTTATAATCAATATCAAACACCAGGGAGATGTTCTTTTTAGCAGCTTTCATCTCGATCAAATCAAACACATTTTGAACCAATTCAATGATATTGAAATCTTCCTTTGAAAGATTTAGGTCACCTACTTCGAGCTTGGTGATCATATCCAGATCTTTAATGATGTAAATAAGCCTTTCCACTCCTCTATTTGCTCGTTGTAAATACTTTTTTCGAACCGATTTATCCTTCATTGCACCATCCAACAAAGTCAAAATATATCCCTGGACTGTAAATAAAGGTGTTTTAAGTTCGTGAGAAATATTTCCAATAAACTCTTTCCTGTAGTTTTCACGAACTTTCAGGCTTTCTATCTCTAATTTTTTGTCCTTTGCAAAACGTTCTACTTCTTTGGTGAGTGTTTCCATGTCAGTAGTGATCCGTTCAGGATTTAAAGTAGAAGCATCCAAAAGGCTTACATCATCGTAGATCTTTTTAATGCGTTTGTATATAAACTTCTCTACACGACGTTGAATAATGAAAAATGAAAAAAAATAACATACTATGGCGAACCCAATCAAGAACCAAAAATCAATTCCTTGGTAGAAATAAAAAAAAACACCCATCACAAGTGTCAAAAAAAGTGTAATGGATGCAGAAGTAAAGGCTGCAAAATTATATTTTCTCTTGAAATTGTCTGCCATTAAACTACAAACTTATACCCAACTCCTTTAACAGTTTTAAATTTCTCATCTCCAATCTTCTCACGTAGTTTACGAATATGTACATCGATGGTCCTGCCACCTACAACTACTTCATTTCCCCAAACTCTATCCAGAATATCTTCTCTTTTAAAGACCTTTCCCGGTTTTGAAGCCAGTAATGATAATAATTCAAATTCTTTTCGGGGTAATATTATTTCTTCTTTGCCTTTTAAAATTTTGTATTCTTCTCTGTTTATTATCAAATTACCCAATTTCATATTGGTTTCTTCCTCGGCAGATTCTTTAAAACGGCGTAATAGAGCCTTTACTTTACTAATTAAAACCTTTGGTTTTACAGGCTTAGTGATATAATCATCTGCTCCGGCCTCAAATCCGGCAACTTGCGAATAATCTTCCCCTCGGGCTGTTAAAAAAGTAATAACCGTTTCTGAAAGCTCCGGGATATTTCGCAATCTTTCACAAGCTTCGATCCCGTCCATTTCTGGCATCATGACATCCAAGATTATTAAATGAGGCTTGCTCTTTTTAGCTTGCGAAATAGCCTTCAACCCATTTTCGGCAGTAATAACCTGGTATCCTTCCGCAGAAAGGTTATACCCTACAATTTCCAAAATATCCGGTTCATCATCTACTAAAAGTATTCTTGTATCCTTTTTCTTCATAGTATTATAGAGGTTGTTAAAGAAGCTAAATATACTACTAATTACATTTTAGAAACTTTTACAAGGTAATTGTTAACGATTAGATAACATATTCATAAATAGTTAAATTTTTTCGTTTTCTGTATTTAATTTCTACATTGGGGCATCAAATTCGTTTGATTCATTTCTTAATGGCTCCCCAGGTATATTCAAATTTTCTTATACCTCATTAAAAATGAAAAAAATTATTCTTTTAATCACACTCTTTTTCAGTATTATTTCTTTGTCCCAAATTACAAGTACAAGTTTTGAAGAACCTGAACTTTTTAATGGACATTACACAGACACCGGTGACCCCGGTTTAACACATGACCTTGTCAATAACACTAATGAGCCTCTCGTTAATTACAACACTACAGGAGGAGAATTAGGGTTTAACGCTACATACGTTCCCTATGAAGTTCCGGGTGTTGGATTGACAGACGGTGACCTGGCAGGTGTTACAGATGACCCTCCCAATAGTAGCAACCCGTTCTCAAATGGGTCTAAAGGATATATAATTAGTGATGTGGATGGAAATTTTATTTTAGAATTCGACCCCGTAGACCTTACAGGGGTAAGTTCACCTACTTTAACTCTTGATTATTTTTTAAACGAAACAAGTTATGAAGGTGACGGAACATTGAACGAATCTGCTTCAGACAGGTTACGTATTTATGTTAAGGACCATACTAATTCTTCAGAAATAGACATTTTAGACACTACCGGAAGTGATATTAATGACCTTTTAATTGAAGGAACCTGGATTACCGGCACAGCAACATTACTTGCCAATACAACTGTACAATTGGTCATTGAAGCAAGAACCAACGCAGGTACCGAAGCCTTCTACTTTGACAATATAGTATTTAACGGGACTTTGAGTGGAAATGAATTTCAGAATAGCCAGTTCTCTGTCTTTCCTAATCCTGCAAACAGTTACGTTACTATCATATCGCAGGGTTCTGATGCTAAAACAATATGTGTTTTCAATGTTTTAGGAGAAAAGGTGATCCATACATCCCTTCTCGGAAATAGATTGGATATCTCTTCTCTGGAAAGTGGTATATATATTGTGAAAATAACACAGGAAAATATAACCACTAGCAAGAAACTAGTAGTAGAATAATCACTTATTCATTACAAATTTTAAAGCTTCTGTACAGACAGAAGCTTTTTTTATTGCCTATTTTTGAAATATATTTTCTGAAACTCCTAATGCTCGAAAAAGACATTTTTACAATTACCGGTCCTGAAGAATTTGAAAGCCTCGCCCTGGAAGTTTTCAGGTTTCAATACCATCATACCAAAGTGTATCGAGAGTTTTGTGATCTTTTAAAAGTAACTGAAGCTTCCGTGAAAAGTGTTGATGCTATTCCTTTCTTACCCATACAATTTTTTAAGACGCATAAGGTTCTGGCTAAAGGCCATTCCGCAGAAAAAAAATTTATTAGCAGTGGAACGACCGGAAGTGTCCATAGCACACACTTCATAGCAAAGCTTTCTCTGTATGAGCAAAGCTTTAGCAAAGCATTTATCAATAGCTATGGAGATATTTCAGAATATACTGTTCTGGCGTTGCTTCCATCTTATTTAGAAAGAGGAGGCTCTTCGCTTATTTATATGGTGGACCACCTCATAAAAAAAAGTACAAATTCTCATAGCGGATTTTACCTGGATAATACTGCAGCATTAATTGATAAATTAAACTTTTTAGAAGCTTCCCAACAAAAAACACTACTTATCGGTGTTTCTTACGCCCTCTTGGATCTGTTGGAATTGCAGAACTTTCATTTAAAAAATACGCTTATAATGGAAACAGGGGGCATGAAAGGAAGGCGTAAAGAAATGGTAAAAGATGAGTTACATGAGGTATTAAAAAGAGGGTTTGGAGTTAAAACAATTCATAGTGAATATGGAATGACCGAATTACTTTCACAGGCCTATTCAAAAGGCAATGGTCTTTTTACATCTCCTCCATGGATGAAGATCATTACCCGCGATACAGAAGATGCACTCACTTTAACATACGGAAAAACAGGAGGTATAAATGTTATTGATCTTGCAAACCTATATTCTTGTTCGTTCATAGCTACACAAGATCTGGGAAAAAGGCATTCCAACGGTAGTTTCGAAATTTTGGGTAGATTTGATACCAGCGATATTCGTGGTTGCAATTTGATGGTTTTATAAATGAATACACCAAAAAAAAGTAAAAATGGCTGTTTCTGGATGATTGTTTCCGGAATCTTTACATTGATTGGTTATGCAGTTATTAAAAATGTATTTGGTTTTCACAGTTTTATCTCTTTGGTATTAGCATTAGGTATATCTGTTTTTTTTACTTTAAAAATTTTTGGCGGACAACCTAAAAGAACAATTATTCAAGGGATCGTTGTTATAGTTTCTATTTTTAGTGTCTTTACAATTTTTTCATATTTATTTTCGATCATAACTCCTTACACTAATGAAGACGTATCATTTGTAAAAGAAGAATCTGTTTCAAGAACAACCCTAATTGAAGATCGGGACACTGTTACTGTTTACAGAAGTAACAGGGTATGGAAAGATAATTATGGAAATAATTATGCAGGAGATCTTACCGTTAGAGAGCAGGATTTTTACAATTTAAAAGGGCATATTAATTCTTACAGGCCTCCGGGCGGAGGAAATTTCTGGGGAAACCTGTATGATTATATCGACCGAAAAGATACTCCCAGCTTAGATCTGGTGATCAAGACCTTTGAATCTATTAATGCTGAAAAAAAATTAAACCAAATGGAATTTGCCGAAATGGTTGTGAGTTGTATTCAGGATATTCCTTATTCCTTCGTGTTTCAGGAAGAGTGTATGCCTGCCCAACACTATGAAGAATCCATCAGGCAAATTTTAGAAAAATGCCCGGATTGTTGTATTGGAAACATAATGTACGGTATTCAGAATCCTGTATCCTTTATTCAGAACTTAAAAGGAGACTGTGATACCCGTACTGTTATCATTTATGCTATCCTGAAGCATTTTAATTATGACGTAGCTATTTTAAATAGTGATTTCTATAAACATTCCATTTTAGGGATCAACCTCCCAGCAAGTGGCTTGAATAAGGTTTACAACGGGAAAAAATACATTCTTTGGGAAACCACCGCAAAATATTTTGAGGCAGGATATTTATCTCCGGGGTTTAACGATGTTACCTATTGGAATGTAGTACTAACCAGCAAATAACATAATTATGAACACACAACTATTTACCCTGGCACTTCTGGAAATTCTACTCTCTATGGTTATTACCGTAGTTATCATTTTTGTTTCTTATAAAATGCTGAAGAAGTTATTTTTCAAAAAGGAAGAATTAGGGGGGTCTAATTTGGCCTTTACTGTATTTACTTCCGGAATAGTTTTGTCCATTGGTATTATTTTAAGTGAAATTCTACCATCCATAACCAATGTGATCAGGCTTTCTTTAAATCAAAATGAAGCCATTGACCTTATGACGATCGCAAAATATTCGGGCATGTACCTTTTTATAGGTTTTGTAATGGCAATTTTTATAAATGGTTCCGTATTCTTTCTGTTCTCTATATTGACCAAAGGGATAAATGAGTTCAAAGAGATACAGCAAAATAACCTTTCCGTATCCCTAATAGTAGTGGCTACGTTAATAAGTATTACTCTTATTGCCAAGGATAGTATTGCTCTTTTAATTAGTTCATTGATCCCATATCCTGAAGTAACTAATTATTTATAAAAAATGTAAGGTTTTTATCTTATCTAAGACCAATTAGATATTATGAAAGCAGGAAAGCTTTTTCATAATTTGGTTGGTTAGTTAGTGTTGAAAATCCTCGCATTCTTTATGTTAGGATTTTCATCTTTTATACCACTTTTATAATGAAGTAATTCTTCTTTCCTCGTTGTAGCAAAACAAACTGTTCGTTTATTAGATCTTTTGGAGAAATTGCATATCCTTCTGTAACTTTTTCCTTATTTACCGAGATCGAATTTTCATTTAAAGCACGTCTTGCCTCTCCATTAGACTTAAGGAATTGGGTCTTTTCTGCCAATGCACCAATAATATTTAAGCCATTTTCAATTTCTGAAATCGAAATCTCTGCCTGTGGAACACCTTCAAATACATCTAAAAATGTCTTTTTATCCAATCCTTTCAGGTCTTCCGAAGTAGACCTGCCAAATAGAATAGCAGAGGCCTTTACAGCCTTTTCAAGTTCCTTTTCATCATGAACAGTAGTTGTTACTTCTTGCGCTAACCGTCTTTGAAGCAGGCGCATATGTGGAGCTTCCCTATGTTCGGCAACTAATCCATCAATGGTAGTTTTGTCTAAAAAGGTGAATATTTTAATATATTTTTCGGCATCTTCATCACTGGTATTCAACCAATATTGGTAGAATTTGTATGGTGAGGTCCTGTTAGCATCCAACCAAACGTTTCCTCCTTCGCTTTTTCCAAACTTGCTCCCATCACTCTTCGTAATTAAGGGACAGGTTAAAGCATAACCTTTTCCACCTGCGATCCGGCGGATCAATTCGGTTCCTGTTGTAATATTCCCCCATTGATCACTTCCGCCCATTTGCAATGTACAATTATGATCTCTGTACAAATGCAAAAAATCGTATCCCTGAACCAATTGGTATGTAAACTCGGTAAAGGACATCCCTTCGGTTCCTTCGCCTGTGATCCTGTTCTTTACAGAATCTTTTGCCATCATATAATTGATCGTAATATGCTTGCCTACGTCACGTATAAAATCTAAAAAAGAAAACTCCTTCATCCAATCATAATTATTCACCATGACGGCCTCATTAGCTTCCCCGGATGTAAAATCCAAAAACTGAGACAACTGCTCCCGTACACACTCTTGATTGTGTCGCAGTGTTTTTTCATCTAATAAATTTCGTTCACTTGACTTTCCCGAAGGATCCCCAATCATACCTGTAGCTCCTCCTACCAATGCAACCGGCTTATGTCCGCAACGTTGGTAAAATGCCAGCAACATAATAGGTACCAGATTTCCAATATGCAACGAATCTGCTGTTGGATCAAACCCAATATATGCAGCCCGCATTTGTTCCATGAGGTGTTCTTCGGTCTCAGGCATCACATCGTGAATCATCCCTCTCCACTGTAGCTCTTCAACGAAATTTTTAAGTTTCAAAGTTTTGTTGTTTTAAAGATTTCAGCAAAGATAGGTGGAAGCATTAAAAGAGAAAAGAGTATTACAAAAAAGACTATTCTTTTATAAATTTTTGGGTTAGATTGCCTTTAGTGGTATTTATTTTTATAAAGAATATATCATTCTTTAATTGAGAAATATCCAACTGATCGAAATTAGTTGTCTTTGTTAAAACTCTTGCTCCCAGTATATCATATACCTCTATAGCTTCTATGGCCGCTCCACCGGTATTTTCAATGTAGATAATAGAATTCGCGGGGTTGGGGTAAAGAATGATCTGTACTATATGCTCCTCATCATTCAGTCCTAAAACACAATTTTCACTATAGTCTGCAGTAAGGTCCTTGATCCAACCGGTTTGACTATTAGCATATGCTTCGTCATCTACCTGAATACAATTTAAATTGGGATTGTTCTCTGCATTAAATATGAGAAGAGAAGTATTATTCCCATTTTGGATGCTTAAGTTCATCAATCGATTATTATTACACCATAACTTGGTGATGTTAGGGTTCTCTGAAACATCCAGGTTAATCAATTGATTAAAAGCGACATCCAAAATAACAAGGTCCGGATTCTCGGTAAGGTCAATAGCACTCAGGTTATTTTGATTGAAACAGAGTATTTCGAGATTGGTATTTTGCGAAAGGTCCAGTGACACCAGATTGTTTGAGTTAACATTGATATCCCTTAGATTTATATTTTGAGAAAAGTCAATAGTTGTCAATTGATTATTAGAAAATCTAATCTGCTCCAGATTTGGATTTTGCGTAACATCTATTGAAGTGAGTTCATTAAAATCACAATAAATTTCTTTAAGGTTTGAGTTTTGGGTAACATTTAAATTAGTGATGTCATTAAAAAAACAACTCAACCTCTCCAGCTTTAGGTTTTGTGACAGGTCCAATGTTGTTATTAGATTTTGGCTACAATTAAGGCTTTCAATATTAATAAAGCTCTCAATTCCTTCTAAGGAAACTATTTCCTCTGCCCTTGCGAATAGCCATACTACAGCTTCCGCTTCACTAACCTGTATTTCACCGTCATTATTGGTATCGGCATCACTTTCGGGATTTCCGTCCCCATCAAAATCAACCACATTTTCATTTACCAACGCGTTCTTAAAGTTAGCATCAGGAATATTTACAATCTGTGAATATGCCAAATTACACATTACAAGCAGGAACAGTATAAAATAATTCTTTTTCATTTAAGCTACTAAATAACAGTACAAGGCCATATCTTCACGATAGTAGTAAATATACAATTATTCTTATTTAAGTGATTGTGATTGAGGCAGAAACAAAAAATCAGACCATATTCCACCAAGAACTATTACATTAGCCCTATGGTTTTAGTTACAGGAGGTACGGGTTTGGTAGGCTCACATTTGTTGTATTCGTTACTGAAAGGCAATGAAAATGTTCGTGCTATTCATAGAAGTTCAAGCGACCTGGAAGCTGTAAAAAAAGTATTCTCATACTTTACTTCTGAAGCTGATACTCTATTCCAAAAAATTGAATGGATAGAAGCAAACATCACAGATATCCCTGCTTTAACATTGGCCTTTAAAGGTATTACACATGTCTATCATGCTGCAGCGTATATTAGTTTTAACCCAAAACATTATCGTAAACTTAAAAAAGCGAATGTAGAAGGCACTGCCAATATTGTAAACCTTTGCCTGGAGAATAAAATAAAAAAACTGTGTTATGTAAGTTCTGTTGCTACGTTGGGAAATGCGGAAAAAGGCAATCTAATCAATGAAAAAACAGCCTGGAACCCGGAAGATGACAATAGCGTGTATGCCATTACCAAGTATGGCTCAGAGATGGAAGTATGGCGCGGCACCCAAGAAGGTTTAAATGCTGTAATTGTTAATCCGGGTGTTATCTTGGGTGAAGGATTCTGGAATTCCGGCAGTGGAGTAATCATTAAAAGAGCTTCAAAAGGTGTATCTTTTTATACCACAGGAGGAGTGGGAATAGTAGATGTAAAAGATGTTGTCAATGCAATGATGTCATTAATGGGTAGCTCAATTGAGGGACAAAATTATATCTTGGTGGGGAAAAATATTCATTATAAAGAATTGCTTTCAAACCTATCCTATCATTTTAAAAAAAGGCCGCCAAAAAAATTGGCACCTAAATGGATCTTGACATTAATGCGAATTATCGATTGGTTTTCAGCAAAATTATTTAGAACAAAAAGAAGCTTAGTAAAAGCTACTGTGAATTCACTGTATTCCACTTCTTTTTACGATGCTTCAAAAATAGAGAAGGAATTGGATTTTAGATACACTCCTTTTGAAGAAACACTAGAACGTATTATCAAAAACTATGGTTGAAGTTTTAATTTGTATCTGTCTCCACAGGGTCAATTAATCCTGTTTCAACTTCCATGCTGTCTTTCTTAGCTTTCGCTTCTATTTCTGCCTCTGCCTTTTTTGTATTGGCCAGCTTTATACTGTCATGTTCTTTTTCAAATTGAATTAATCTTTGTTCCACCTGGCTGAACATAGAAGCATAGCCATTGAGGTCTGAAGTATAATATGCATTACTTCTTGCAAACTGCAAACTGTCAATATTATACTTCTTATAAAGTGTAGAATCTAATTTTATACCTCTTTCATTAATGATCCTTGAGTTAATGCTACGGGCCGCATTCATTAAATAAGAATCTGTTAAAATGTCTACCATTTTTTCTTTAGAGATCAAATCATCCGGTTTTTCGGGTCGTTTAACATCTTGACAGGCCCATAAAAACAAAATAATCATTATGCCTAAGAAATACCTCATCCCCTGTTAAATGTTAAGCGTTCTCCTATACCACGATTTAAATATTTTCCGTTTTCGTAAACAATCTGGCCGTTTACAAAGGTAGTTGTAATACGGGATCTAAAGGTCGTTCCTTCAAAAGGTGACCAACCACACTTATAAGCCAGGTTTTCTTTTGTAACGGTCCAGGGGGCATTAGGATCTATTAAAACCAGATCTGCTTTATATCCTTCTCTTATAAATCCGCGCTCTTTTATCTCAAATAATATTGCCGGATTATGTGCGGTTTTCTGCACTATTTTCTCAATGGAAATCCTTCCTTTATGGTGCATTTCGAACAATGCTTCTAAAGCATGTTGTACCAAAGGCCCTCCGGAAGGAGCTTTGGTGTATATATTGTCTTTTTCTTCTATTGTATGCGGTGCATGATCTGTAGCGATCACATCAATACGGTCGTCATTTAAGGCCTTCCACAACCCGTCTTTATCTTTTTGGGTTTTTACAGCTGGGTTCCATTTTATCCTGGTGCCTTTGGTTTTATAATCCTCATCCGTAAACCATAAATGGTGTATACAAACTTCTGCAGTGATCTTCTTTTCGGCCAATGGCTCTTTATTACTAAAAAGATGTGTTTCCTTTTCTGTAGAAAGATGAAAAACGTGCAACCGGGCACCTGTTTTCCTGGCAAGTTCAATTGCTCTTGACGAAGAAATATAGCATGCCTCTTCACTTCTTATGATTGGATGCAATTCTATTGGGATCGCATCACCATATTCCGCTTTATGCTTTGCCAGATTTTCTTTGATCGTTGACTCATCTTCACAATGCGCAGAAATTAACAGATTGGTTTTGCTGAAAATCTCTTCTAAGGTTTTTGGGTCATCCACCAACATATTTCCGGTAGATGAGCCTAAAAACAGCTTAAGTCCAGCCACTTTGGTTTCGTCTACTTTTAATATCTCAGACAAATTATCATTGGTGCCGCCAAACATAAATGAGTAATTGGCCCAGGAAGTTTTTTGGGCAATGGCGAACTTTTCTTCTAATAATTCTATAGTGGTAGCTTGCGGTACCGTATTGGGCATTTCTATAAAAGAAGTGATTCCTCCAGCTACAGCTGCTCTAGATTCGGTTTCGATCGTTGCTTTGTGTGTGAGTCCCGGTTCTCTAAAATGTACCTGGTCATCTATCATTCCCGGAACAAGGTATTGGCCATCTGCATCTATTACCCTGGTATCTGCAGATTTTACACTAATTCCTTCAGAAATTTCTATAATGCGATCATTCTCAACTAGGACATCACCAAGAAAGATCGTTCCTTCGTTAACAATATTCGCGTTCTTTATTAAAATGTTCTTCATTAAATATCGTACTTACTAAAAAGACTTTTGAACTTCATTTTTATAACTCCAAAAATGGCTTCGGAAATGATCCCGCTACTCATTTTCGATTCCCCTTTGGTCCTATCGGTAAAAACCACAGGAACCTCTACAATTTTAAATTTACTGAGATAAGCCTTAAATTTCATCTCAATTTGAAATGCATATCCTATAAATTGAATTTTATCCAGATGAATTTTCTCTAATACGGCACGCTTATAACATACAAATCCCGCAGTAGTATCATAAATATTCATTCCCGTTATAAACCGCACATACTTTGAAGCCAGCCAAGACAACAAAACTCTACTCATAGGCCAATTAACAACATTCACCCCTTTTACATAACGTGAACCAATGGACAGGTCATATCCTTCTTTGGCACAAGCATTATACAAACGAATTAGATCATTGGGATTATGGGAGAAATCTGCGTCCATTTCAAAAATGTAATCGTATTTCCTTTCCAAAGCCCATTTAAAACCGGCAATGTATGCAGTACCTAACCCTTTTTTCCCTTCGCGCTCCAAAATAAAAAGTTGATCTGGATAGGTTTTAAACAGCGATTTAACGGCATTTGCAGTACCATCCGGAGAATTATCGTCCACAACCAAAATATCAAACGCTCGCTGCAATGAAAAAATGTTGCGAATAAGGCGTTCAATATTTTCAATTTCGTTGTAAGTAGGAATTACCACTACTGCTTCGGACATATTTCCTTTTTTGGGCAAATGTACCTCTTTTTACCTAAACAGTATGCGAATGAAATTCGAATTGAACCCCTTTTTACAAATCTATTTTGGCGTACCTTTGCCATAAAATTTAACGTGCAATACATAGAAAGACACACAGAAACCTTAGATTGGGTCACACTACTGCTAGTGTGCTGTTTTGTATTGCTTGCTTTCGCAAAATATTTATACCCTAAACGGTTTGAGGAATTTATATTATTGCCTATTACCAATAAATATTTTTTGGTGCAGGGCAGAAATGATGAAATACAACATCCTTTCAATATATTATTGTTTGCTTCTCAAGTAATCTCCGTTTCCTTGTTCATCTACCTTATCATAAAAAAGATCAACCCCGAAATACCAAAAAGCAATCCGTGGCTATTTGTTCAAATTTGTACAGGTTATGTTGTTTTTGTATTCATAAAATTCTCAATTGAGAAGATTATTGGCGCTATTTTCTCTATCGACTCACTTATAAATAGCTACTTATACCATAAATTAAGCTACAGAAACCTTATGGCAATACTTTTTTTTGTAGTAAATCTGGTCTTTTTTTATGTCATAGATCCTTCGCTCAACCTATTGTTTATCTTTGTTTCGGTTATTTTATTACTAAATGGCATAGCACTGTTTTACAGTTACAAAACAAATGGTAACGTAATTTTAGGCAATTTCTTTTATTTTATTTTGTATCTTTGCGCTCTTGAAATTTCACCTTATATCATACTCTATAAAGCGTTATCATAGAAGGAAAATTTAATATTGCTGCTTATGAAAGTGAAAACTATTTTAGTTTCTCAACCCGAGCCTAAAGTTGAAAACTCTCCTTATTTCAATTTAATTGAAAAACAGAAAGTGAAGATAGATTTCAGGCCTTTTATTCATGTAGAAGGTGTTTCAGGGAAAGATGTGCGTTCTCAAAAGGTAGATCTTACCAATTA
This sequence comes from Altibacter sp., assembly GCA_028285705.1. Classification (GTDB taxonomy): domain Bacteria; phylum Bacteroidota; class Bacteroidia; order Flavobacteriales; family Flavobacteriaceae; genus JANQOS01. The sequence goes on along the minus strand of JANQOS010000170.1, from coordinate 2,628 downwards.
TACAGCTATCATTTTAAATAGTAGAAATTCTGTTGATCACTTTTTCAGGATTGCCGATGAATTACGTTTCAAAGTGCCGGATACAATGAAGTATTTTTGCCAGAGTGAAGCTGTGGCGTTTTATCTTCAGAAATATGTGGTATATCGTAAAAGGAAAATATACGTGGGCAAAAGAACATTTACCGAACTTTCGCCGCTTATAAAGAAATATAAAACTGAAAAGTTTTTGATGCCTTCTTCAGATAAACTAAAACCTGAAGTCCCTACTGTACTAAACGATCTGGGAGTAGACTGGAAACAAGCTACTTTTTACAAAACCGTAGTAAGCGACCTATCGGACCTGCGTGATGTATATTATGATATTTTGGTTTTCTTTAGCCCAAGTGGAATACAATCTTTACTTCAAAATTTTCCGAATTTCAAACAAAATGATACCCGTATCGCCGTTTTCGGAAACACTACTGTAAAAGCGGCTACGGAAAATGGTTTGCGCGTGGACATACAAGCACCTACTCCCGAAACACCATCAATGACCATGGCATTGGAAAAATATATCAAAGAAGTAAATAAAAAATAATTTTCATTTGTATTGAAACTAAAAAAGCCTTCGGAGTTCCGAAGGCTTTTTTAGTTAGTATATTCTTTATTTATACTCCTTGCGGTGCACCTAAAAGAATCTCATTATTGGCATATTCTTCAAACTTTTTAAAGTTATCTTTAAAGGACGTCGCCAGTTCCTTTGCCTGAATATCGTATGCTTTCTTGTTCTTCCAGGTATCTTTAGGGTTTAACACTTCGGTTGGAACATTAGGACATTCCTGTGGAACATTTAAACCAAAGATAGGGTGCTGTTCATACGGTACATTATCTAATTCACCATCAAGTGCGGCTGTGATCATGGCGCGTGTATACTTAAGCTTCATTCGGGTCCCAACACCATAAGGCCCTCCTGTCCATCCGGTATTGATCAACCATACATTTACTCCGGCTTCTTTCATTTTAGCACTTAACATTTCGGCATATTTTGTAGGGTGCAATGGCATAAACGGAGCACCAAAACAAGCTGAGAAACTTGGCAATGGTTCGTTGACACCTTCCTCTGTACCGGCAACTTTTGCAGTATAACCGCTAATAAAATGGTAAGCCGCCTGCCCGGGTGTTAATTTTGAGATGGGAGGCAAAACACCAAAAGCATCTGCCGTCAAAAAGAAAATATTTTTAGGGTTTTCGCCTATGGACGGTTCCTGTATATTTTCTATATGATAAATAGGATAACTTACCCTTGTATTTTGTGTAATGGAAGTATCTTCAAAATCTACTTCACCATTTTCATCCATAACTACATTTTCCAAAATAGCTCCTGGTTTGATAGCGTGATAGATATCCGGTTCGTTTTCTTCAGAAAGATTGATCACTTTTGCATAGCAACCTCCTTCAAAATTAAAGATGGTATTCTCGGCAGTCCAACCATGTTCATCATCTCCAATTAATTTACGATCCGGGTCTGCGGAGAGTGTGGTCTTACCAGTTCCGGACAGACCAAAGAATATAGCCGTTTCTCCGTTCTTGCCTACATTGGCAGAACAGTGCATTGGCATTGTGTTCTTATCTACCGGAAGTATAAAATTAAGTGCAGAAAAAATTCCTTTTTTGATCTCTCCCGTATATCCTGTACCTCCTATTAGCGCTATCTTTTTTGTGAAATTTAAAATAGCGAAATTGTGTTGTCTCGTACCGTCTACTTCAGGGTCTGCCATAAACCCGGGAGCATTTACAATTAGCCATTCCGGATCAAAATCTTCTAATTCTGCTTCTGTTGGGCGTAAAAACATGTTATATGCAAACATGTTGGACCAGGGATATTCATTAATAACACGTATGTTTAAACGATAGTCGTCATTGGCACAGGCATAACTGTCCCGAACATAGATCTCTTTTTCAGAAAGATAATCAACTACTTTTTCATATAATGTATCAAACATATCTGTTGGAAACGGAATGTTGATATTTCCCCACCATATTTTATCACGGGTAATGTCATCTTTTACTATAAACCGATCTTTGGGAGATCTTCCGGTAAATTCACCGGTATTCACAGCAAGCGCCCCGCTGTTGGCTTCTTTGCCTTGTCCTTTCCGTAATGTCTCGTTGTGAAGTTCTTGTGAAGATAATTGATAATTAACTTTTGCATTCTTGATTCCGTAAGAGTCTAACGAAATCGATTTTGCAGTTTGGTTTTTATCGACCATAACTAGTTTTAATTGTTGTGGCTACAAAAATAATAAATCTACCAGAGATAAAATGGTTAAAAAAGTATAATTATCCCTACTTAATTGTTAATAAACCATAGACCAGGCGTAACCAACCAACAATAAAGAGCATGCCTCCAATTGGAGTTACGGGCCCCAGGAAAGAAACGCTGAAAGGTATTACACTTTTTAGGGCTAACAGATATATAGAACCCGAAAAAAACAGTATTCCCAAGAGAAAAAGCCAAAACACCCATTTTCTGGTTTTAGAAGGAATTCCCGTTGCAAAACCAACTGCCAAAAGTGCCAATACGTGATACATTTGGTACCGTACTCCGGTTTCGAAAGAGCTAAGAGCCTGTATGTCTACAAGTTCTTT
>JANQOS010000166.1 GCA_028285705.1 Altibacter sp. | reverse complement strand
TGCGACCTCCTGCTCCCAAAGCAGGCGCGATAACCGGGCTACGCTACACCCCGTTAACAATTGTAGTAAGACTACACTGTTAGCAATGCGGAGAGACGGGGATTCGAACCCCGGCAACGGTTGCCCGTTGACAGATTAGCAATCTGCTCCATTACCACTCTGGCACCTCTCCAATATGTAATGAACGTTGTTTTTAAATGCGGATGCAAATGTAACTTTTCAATTGTTATAACGCAAAAAAATACTCTATTTTTTAGCCAGTAAAAAACATCTGTTTCTATTCAGGATATTCGACCCGTAAATGATAAATATTATTAAGTTTCTTTTTTAGGACCTTTTTTATAATTTGGATTTCCTTAAATGTAACATTAGCATTCAAAAATTGTCCCTGTTCCATTTGGCTATCGATGATCTTTTCTACAAAAGCGTCAATTTTACTTGATGTGGGGTCCTTTAAGCTTTTACTGGCTGCCTCAACACTATCAGCCATCATTAAAATCGCTGTTTCTTTTGAAAACGGAGTTGGCCCGGGATACCTGAAGTATTTTGGGTCCGCATCATCATTGATCTCTTTCTCCTTTTTATAGAAATAGTATACCAGGCTTGTGCCATGGTGCGTCCTGATAAAATCGATCACACGGTCCGGTAATTTATTTTTACGCGCTATTTCTATTCCGTCGATAACGTGGTCGATTATTATTTTGGCACTTTCTTTTGGAGCCAATTCATTATGGGCATTGAATGAATTCACCTGGTTTTCTGTAAAATTGGTTGGATTTACCATCTTACCAATATCATGATACAGGGCTCCTACCCTAACCAGCATAGCATTTGCACCAATCTCATTGGCCGCGGCTTCAGATAAATTAGCAACATTAAGTGAATGGTGAAAGGTCCCGGGAGCCTTATTGGAAAGCTCCTTTAATAATTTACTGTTTGTATCACTTAACTCCAGCAATGATACGTCAGACACTAATCCAAATACTTTTTCATATAAATAAATAAGGGGATGTGCAAATAAGGTCGCCAATCCGCAAAGAACAAAATACCCGAAGGTTTCCCATTTCAACACTTGAATATTTCCTTCCTGAATTAAAAAGAATGCAAAGTACCCTACGATATAGATAAAGGTGATCTGCCCGACGGAAATAAAAAGATTCGCTCTTTTGTATAGTTCTGAAACCGTCAATATGGTAACGATCCCTGCAATGATCTGAAGAAATAGGTATTCAAAACTATTAGGAACAATAAAACCCAAAAGCAACAGGGTCAATACATGAACAAATAGTCCCAATCTGGGGTCAAAAAAGGCTTTGACCACCAAAGGTAAAATACATAGGGGAACAACATAAACATAGGCGGCGTCAAACTTTACAACAATCGTTGTCAGAAAGACCATCAATATCACGTTAAAAAATATGAAAGTGACCTTAGTGTTATTTTTAAAAATTTCCGGGCGGTACTTATTTAAGAACAGATACAACATTAAAAATACCAATGATACCAACATAGAATACCCAACCAATAACCAAACATAGTTGGATTCACTCCAAACCTGCGATTGGTATTCTGCTTTTAGCGAGTTAAGGATCTGAAACTTATCTCCTTCAACAACCTCCCCTTTGGCAATAATTCGGCCTCCTTTCTCAATAATCCCACGATTGGGATTTATGTTACTAATTTCACTTGCTACAGTTGCTTCGGTAAGTTTTATATCTAAGCTCACATTGGGATTTACCGCCCTTACCAATAGTTTTTGCAGTAACTCTTCTATATCTTGTGCGCCAAGTTCAGAAACCTTAGCGTTTACCCTATTGCCAAGGTCCTCCTTTTTGAAAAGTTGAGAATATGTTATTTCTTCTACTTCATTTCCCTTTTTCAGATATATTAATTTTTCTTCGGAATAAGGATGAATTTCATCAGTAACACCATTGGAATAAACTTCATCCAGTATAGTACTCCCCAGATCTTTTGCTAAAGTTTCGGAAGTGCTGTACAGGCTGTCAATAAAAGTTTGTTCAAATAGCTCCAGGAACCTTTGCCTGCTGCCTGCTGCTATGGCAGCGTCATATTCAAAATAAGGTGTAGCATCAGCTTTTATATCATCTTTTTCTTTTTCCAAGGCATCTTTATCCTTCTTTATCGTAAAGCTAAAAGGAGCATATAAATTCTCATATTGCCAGGGCTTCCCTTTCTGAAAATTATATTTGAACTGGCCTCCTTTAGGTAGCAAATAAATGATAAGTACCGTGGCGACGATAAAAAGAAATATCTTGTAAATAGTAGATTGATTCTTCGCTAAGAATGAAAAGAAATTGTTCATATACGGAATTGTAAAAGTAAAGGTATAAATATCGGTCGACTAATCCCAAAGCCCCGGCGATTAAAGATTGATATTTCAGTTTTAAATATGTAAATTTGCTCGACAAATTCGGATGTGATTTTAGCAAACGAACTATTCCATTTAATCTAAAATTAATATAAAAATATAATGAGTAAGGAAGTTGTAATTGTAGCTGCGGCAAGAACACCAATAGGAAGTTTTATGGGAAGCTTATCATCGATAAGCGCGACCCAATTAGGATCTACGGCAATTAAAGGTGCTTTAGAAAAAATAAACCTTGACCCTTCATTGGTACAGGAGGTGTATATGGGTAATGTTGTTCAAGCCGGTGTGGGGCAAGCGCCCGCCCGTCAAGCTGCAATTGGAGCCGGTATTCCGGATTCTGTCCCTTGTACAACTGTAAATAAGGTATGTGCCTCAGGAATGAAGGCAGTTATGAATGCTGCACAGACCATCGCCTTAGGTGATGCGGATATTGTAATTGCCGGAGGAATGGAAAGTATGAGCAATATTCCACATTATGTACATATGAGGAACGGCCACAAATTTGGGCCCGCTTCACTGGAAGATGGAATGCAAAAAGACGGATTGGTAGATGCATATGATAAAAATGCAATGGGTGTTTGTGCAGACCTATGCGCTGTTGAATATGATTTCTCTCGTGAAGATCAGGATGCTTTTGCTATTCAGTCCTATAACAGGTCTACAAAAGCATGGGCCGAAGGTAAGTTTGCAAATGAGGTTGTTCCTGTTGAAGTACCTCAGCGACGAGGAGAACCCATAGTAGTTTCTGAAGACGAAGAATATAAAAATGTACGCATGGAAAAAATTCCTGCATTGCGTCCCGCTTTTACAAAAGAAGGTACCGTTACTGCTGCAAATGCTTCTACGATCAATGACGGTGCAGGTGCAATGGTATTGATGAGTGCCGAAAAGGCCAGTGAGCTGGGGATTACTCCCCTGGCAACTGTAAAAGGTTATGCAGATGCCGCGCATGAACCAAAATGGTTTACAACCGCACCTTCAAAAGCCTTGCCAAAAGCACTGGGAAAAGCCGGAATTACTCAAGACGATGTAGATTATTTTGAATTCAATGAAGCTTTTTCTGTAGTAGGCCTGGCCAATATGAAGATATTAGGATTGAACGATTCTAATGTAAATGTAAATGGCGGGGCAGTATCATTAGGACACCCTCTTGGCTGTAGTGGTGTGCGAATTCTAATTACATTATTGAATGTATTAATGCAAAACGATGCAAAAATAGGAGCCGCCGCTATTTGCAACGGAGGTGGTGGTGCTTCGGCAATGGTGATTGAAAGAAATTAATCTATTTTTCTCAATCATTAAGAATGAAATACGGCATTTGCAATCTAAGTATAGTACCCTTACGAGTTGAAACTTCAGACCAAAGTGAACTGGTAACCCAATTGCTGTATGGTGAAGTCTTCAAGGTTTTGGAAAGTAGAAAAAAATGGAGCCGTATTCGGTTGAGTTTCGATGGTTACGAAGGATGGTTAGACAACAAACAATTCTTGTCTATAGTAGAAGGTGATTATAAAGAATTGAAAGATCAAACTCCCAGGTATTCGTCAGACCTGGTTGATTTTATTACAATGCACGACGGACAGTTACTCTCTATCTGTATGGGTAGCAATGTGAATGCATCTGTATACCTTGAGCATACTTTTGAAGGCAAATCTGTTTCTGCTAAACTTCCGAAAGAAAAACTTATTGAGACTGCATTGCTTTATCTAAACGCTCCCTATCTATGGGGAGGAAAAACACCTTTCGGTATTGATTGCAGCGGATTTACACAAATGGTCTATAAATTAAATGGTTATAAACTATCCAGAGATGCAAGCCAACAAGCAACACAAGGCGAACCTCTTAGTTTTATAGAGGAAAGTGAACCGGGGGACCTTGCCTTTTTCGATAATGCGGAAGGAAATATCATTCATGTAGGCATTATTATGAAAGATAACTATATTATTCATGCCCATGGTAAGGTTCGTGTTGACCGGTTGGACCATACGGGGATCTTTAATTATGAAAAACGTTCCCATACACATAAACTAAGAGTTATAAAACGTATTATATAAAAAAGCCTTCAAATTTTTGAAGGCCTTTTTATAGTAACAGGATTTTTAAAGAAAGCTTATTGCCCTCCTCCTTCTATCTCTGCTATCTTTGCTTTTAATACTTCTGCTTTAGCATCTTCTCCAACCTGTATATAGATATTCATAAGTGTTCTTTTAAAATCTATATCTTCTGGACGTAATTCTACAGCTTTTTCCAAATACGGGATAGAACTTTTTTGAATTTCTGTGAGTTTCGCTTTTAAAACATCGTAACGCTTATAATCTGCATTAGAAGTACCCAAATTATTCATTTCTTCAACAATAGGTGGCTGTTGATCTAAGATCATGGAAGCAATATTGATCTGGGCCGCAACATAGGAAGGGTCAATTTCTATAGCCTTTGTATAATACTCCATTGCTTTCTCTATGTTCTTGCTTTTACTACTCGTAACACCCAGGTTAAAATACAATTCAGGGTTATTAGGATCTTTACTTATCAATTCGGAGATCAATTCGTTGTAGCGCTCTGTATTGCCCAATTGATAGTTTAGATCTGCTTCAACTCGCAATAACCTTGCATCGTTAGGGTTTTTACTTCTTAACTCTTTTAAAAGTTCAAGAGCCCTGCCGTTATTTCCGGTTTCGGCATACAGAACGGTAAGGTCATTCAAAAAATCTTCCTGTTTCGAAGGCGAATTTCTTGTTATTGGCTTTATATGCGTACCGGCTTTTACACGCAGGTCCCTTTCGGTCTTACCGTTAAACGCCTCTTCTTTTCCGGTTTCCTTACTAGTGGCTATATACTGTTTTTTAATATCTGTATATCCTATTTCTATCAACTTTTCATAATAGGATATAGAGGTTTCAAAATCTTTCCCATTTTTAGCACTAATCGCTGCATTCGCTAAGAATATGGTATCATTCTTACTTACCTTATACATCGCATAATACTTATCAGCCGCAGATTTATAGTTATTTGATCTGAAGTCTTTAATCGCACTGGATTCCATTTGCTGTTTTAAGGTAGCAACAGCGTTTTCATAACGGTTGTTTTTTGTCGCTTCTGAGTCTATCTCAACTGCTTTTTGAAGGTCTTCCCCAGCCATCGATAATTTACTGAAGTCTGAGGTCAAATTATTTATACGAGC
>JANQOS010000161.1 GCA_028285705.1 Altibacter sp. | reverse complement strand
ACAGTACATACACAAACCATTACGGTACAAGACACCACAGCACCTGCCTTTGTAGAAGCACTACCGGCAGATGTAACGGTAGAGTGTGATGCCGTACCTGTGGCAGAAGTATTAACAGCGACAGACAACTGTGGAACAGCAACGGTAACCTTCGTAGAAATAAGAATTGATGGTAGCTGTGTTAATAATTACAGTTTGGAACGTACCTGGACAGCAACAGACGAATGCGGACTAACAACAGTACACACACAAACGATCACCGTAGAAGATACCACAGCTCCAACTATTGACACAGAAGCACAAGACCTTACGGTAGAGTGTGACGGTAGTGGAAATATAGCTGAGTATCAGGCATGGTTAAACAACAACGGCGGTGCTATAGCTAACGATGCGTGTGGTGAAGTTATATGGACTACTGAGATAGTTGCCGTAAGTCAGGATTGTGGTGAAACAGGAACTACTATTGTCAACTTTACACCGGTAGACGAATGTGGAAATGTAGGAGCTACAACACAAGCAACATTTATAATTCAAGATACGGTAGGGCCAGATATTACTATCTCGTCTCAAGATCTTACGGTTGAATGTGACAGTAATGGAAATACCAATGACCTCATAGGATGGTTAAATAGTAATGGTGGTGCAGTAGCAAATGATGATTGTTCGGGAGTAGTTTGGACCAACGATTATACTGCATTAAGTGATGGTTGCGGTGTGACGGGAAGTGCAACAGTAACTTTCACAGCAACCGATGATTGTGGAAACACGAACACTACAACAGCAACATTCACTATTGTGGATACTGTATCACCAACGATCATAACTGATGCTTCAAATGTTAGAGTTGAATGTGATGGAGAAGGTAATGTAAAACAACTACAAGAGTGGTTAAACTCTAATGCCGGAGCAACAGCAGAAGATAGCTGTTCAGGTGTTACCTGGACCAATGACTTTACTTCCCTAAGTGATGATTGCGGAGCCACTGGAAGCGCAACTGTGACCTTTACGGCTACGGATGCCTGTGGTAATGCAACTACAGCGACGGCCAGCTTCACTATTGAAGATACTACTGCTCCTGAGTTTACAGAAGCATTACCGGAAGACTTTATTCTGGAATGTGACCAGGAAGTACCGGCTGCCGAAGTGTTAACTGCTTCCGATAGTTGTAGTGATGCTACTGTAACTTTTAACGAAGTAACAATAGCCGGAGCATGTGCAGGCAGTTACATTCTTGAAAGAACCTGGACCGCTACAGACGATTGTGGTAATGACACCTCTTTTGTCCAAACCATAACAGTGCAGGATACAACACCGCCGGTATTTGTGGAAACACTTCCGGAAAATACATTTGCAAGCTGTGATGATATCCCTGAAGCTACTGTAATTACGGCCATAGATAATTGTGGAGATGTTACGGTAAGCTATACAGAAACCGAAATACCCGGAGAATGTAGTAATAAGTATGCTATAGAACGAATCTGGATCGCTACAGATGATTGTGGAAATACAGCCACACACACTCAAGTCATCAAATTGGCCTGTGAGATAGAAACTTATAATGCAATATCCTTAAATGGTGATGGAATGAATGATGTGATGGTGTTCAAGGGAATAGATTGCTATCCTAACAATACGGTCAAGATCTTTAACCGTTGGGGAGTCCTGGTATTTGAAACAGATGCCTACGACAATGAAACCAACGCATTTAGAGGATACTCTGACGGAAGAATCACTATTGCCAAAGATGAAAAATTACCAACCGGAACCTACTTCTACATTTTAGAATATGAGTACTCCGGAGATGGTTTTGCACCTAGAATAGTGGAACAATCAGGTTATTTATATGTATCAAGCGATAACTAAAGGCTCATAAAAGATAAAAAGATGAAAAATATCAATAGAATACTTAATAAATATATACTCTCCATCCTTTTGATGGGGGGTATATACTCGGTGAGCAACGCACAGCAAGATGCTCAATATACACACTATATGTACAATATAGAATCCATTAACCCTGCTTATGCCGGAAACAGAGGAACGTTAAGCTTTACCGGGATATACAGGACACAATGGGTAGGACTGGATGGAGCTCCTGAAACGCTAACATTTTCTGCCAATTCTCCTATTGGAGAAAAAGGAGTTGGCTTGGGGCTTTCATTTTTTAATGATAAGATAGGTCCTTCACAGGAAAGTAACCTGGTAATGGACTTTTCATATACAATTCCTGTTAGTGAAAAAACCAAATTGGCTTTTGGATTAAAGGGAGGTGCAAATTTATTGGATGTAGATTTTACCAGATTAAACCCTGATGACCCTACTGACCCTGATTTTATGAATAACATTGACAATAGGCTTTCCCCTATTATTGGTGTTGGTATGTATTTATTTGGAGATCAATGGTATCTAGGAGCATCCTCGCCTAATCTTATTGCAACGGAGCATTACGATGATGTTGCAACTTCTTCTGCTACCGAAGAAGTACACGGATTCATAATTGGAGGATATGTTTTTGACCTAAGCAGTAACACAAAATTCAAACCGGCTGTACTGGGAAAATTTGTAACAGGAGCTCCTATTGGATTGGATGTTTCTGCCAATTTCCTATTCTACGACAAGTTCTCTCTGGGAGCAGCTTACAGATTGGATGCTGCAGTAAGTGGATTGATTGGATTTCAGGTAAGTGACAAGATCCTGGTAGGATATGCCTATGATTATGACACCACTGAGTTAGGAAATTACAATTCGGGCTCTCATGAATTCCTCCTGCGTTTTGAACTGGGAACAAAAATGAGAAAGACCGTCAACCCAAGATTCTTTTAGTAGAAGTTAAAACTTAAAAATTAACAGATGAAAAATACAATCAAATTAATTATAGTAGTCTTTATTCTTGGGACTGTGTTTACCTACGCCCAGGAAGGAAAGTTAAAACTGGCCAACAAGAAATTTGACCAGTTTGCATACATCGACGCTTCAAAGATATATTCAGATCTGGCGGCATCAGGCTATGAATCTGAAGAACTTTTTCAAAAATTGGGAGACACCCATTATTTTAATGCCAATTACGCAGAAGCTGCCAAATGGTATGGTGAGCTCTTTAATGTAACTGAAAGTGTAAGACCCGAATATCTCTTGCGATATTCACAATCCCTTAAAGCCATTGGCAAAGACGAGCTCTCTGCCAAATGGTTTGACAAATACGCGACAAAAGCAAATCTTTCAGGAAAGGAATTTGAAAATGCTGATGATTATATGCAGATCATTGAAGAGAATTCTGAACGTTATACCATGCAGCCCTTAGGGATCAATACCAACGGGGTAGATTTTGGAACATCTTTTAGAGATGGGAAACTGGTTTTTGCTTCTACACAAGCGGAAAGAAACATCTCAAATAGTAACCGAAGTGCCTGGGATGGATTATCCTATCTGGACCTTTATGAAGCGTCTATCAATGAAGATGGCTCTTTAGAGGCCCCGTTAAAACTCGAAGGAGATGTAAATACCAAACTTCATGAATCCAGCGCAGTATTTACCAAAGATGGAAAGACCATGTATTTTACCAGAAATAATACAACTCCAAGGGCAAAAAGAAGTAAAAAAGAGACGCAATATTTAAAAATATACAGAGCTCATTTGGTAGAAGGTGAATGGACAAATGTTGAAGACCTGTCTATAAACGGAGACAATTACTCAACAGCACATCCTGCACTAAGTTCCATGGAAGATAAACTATATTTTGTTTCGGATATGCCGGGAACCGTAGGGCAGACCGATCTGTTTATGGTACCCATCAATCAAGACGGAACCTTAGGAAAACCGGTAAATCTGGGTGAAAAAATAAATACGAAAGGAAGAGAATCCTTTCCTTATATCACTAAAGACAATGAACTCTATTTTTCTTCAGACGGACATTTCGGGCTGGGTGGTTATGACGTATTCTATGTAAAACTGGAAGGCAATGGATATTCGGGCAGCCTTTTAAATGTGGGAAAGCCAATTAACTCCCCTTTTGATGATATCGCTTTTGTAATTGATAATCATAAAGGATATATAAGCTCTAACCGTTTAGGAGGCCAGGGTTATGACGATATTTACAGTTTTGTAGAGAACAAAGATATTAAGGACCTCTATAAAACCAAAGTATTTGGAGTGGTTACAGATAAAAAAACAAAACAACCTTTATCCAATGCAACCATCACTATTGTTGATGAAAACAATGTAACCTTTGCTACGCTACAAACCGATGAAAATGGCTATTACGAGACAGAGGTTGAACGCTCTGTCAATTACATCATCAAAGCACTAAAAGATAAATATGATGGAGATGATGTGTTCTCAAAAAAGAACAAAAAGGATAGAGAGCACAATTTTGAGTTATCACGTAATGTATTTGAAGTACAGGAAGGTGATGACATCGCAAAACTCCTCAATATCATCATTTATTTTGATTACGATAAATCGAACATACGTCCGGATGCAACTATCGAATTAGAGAAGATCATTGCTGTACTTAAGCAAAATCCGGAGATGAAGGTCGATGTGCGGTCTCATACAGACAGCAGGGCCAATGACCAATACAACATAGCATTATCACAGAGAAGAAATGTCGCTACCCTAAAGTATATTATTGAAAAAGGTGGGATCTCTGCCAGTAGATTGACCGGAAAAGGTTATGGCGAAACACAACTGGTCAATGCCTGTGCAAACGGTATCGAATGTAGTGAAGAAATGCACCAGGATAACCGCCGTAGCGAGTTTATAATTGTAAAATAAAAAAGAATTATTGATACTTGACCAGATCATTCTTCCTTCTAAACTGACTGGTTAATTTAGCTTATAACCCAACACTATATAAGCTGAATCAAATTTGGGTAAGTTTAATTTGTGTGATCAATAATTCTGAAAAGGGGGAAGTTAAGGTAAAAAAGAAACGCACTAAGTTCTAATTATCTTTCTTCTCCTTTTCTTCTTTCATCAAAATTATAAAAATAAGATTTAAAGATTTTTTGGTGAAACAAAAAAGCCGAGATATATCTCGGCTTTTTCTCATCTGTACTGAAGGCGGGACTTGAACCCGCACGGGCATTACTGCCCATTGGATTTTAAGTCCAACGTGTCTACCAATTCCACCACTTCTGCCTGGACTTTATAACGGTTCTCAGTTTGAGCGAAAAACGGGATTCGAACCCGCGACCTCCACCTTGGCAAGGTGGCGCTCTACCAACTGAGCTATTTTCGCGTTATTCAATTCATAAAGCGACCTCCATCCGCCTCTGGCGGATGACACTCTAC
>JANQOS010000160.1 GCA_028285705.1 Altibacter sp. | reverse complement strand
ACAGTACATTATGTCCTCTGTTTTTAAGCTCTTCGGCCAATTCTACATGGGGTGTGTTCTTGTTGAATACGGTAGCATGGTCAAAAACATCTACAATTTCCTCCTTTACAATTTTTTTCAGGTCGGCAAAGTCAATGACCATACCATATTTTACATTTGAGGTATCGCTAATGGGTTTTCCAATAACCGTTACGGAAAGCTTATAACTATGGCCGTGAACATTTCGGCACTTACCATCATAACCATACAAAGCGTGTCCGGTTTCAAAAGAAAATAGTTTTGTAATGCGAATATTGCTCATCGTCTTTTTTTGAATTTATTGTAAAGTACTACAATGATCAACAGCAGGCCCAGGAGTAAAAAAAGTCCGTTTCCACTTAAAAATTGTAAAATATCCATCCCAAGAAATTTTTGTAAATGTATTTAATTTTCAACTAAAGGAATGTATTTTCGTCTAAATTTGATCACCAGTGCCAACGCTCTGTAACCTACCCAAACCAGAATGGCCAACCAGATACCGGCCAATCCCCAACCCATATATTTTGAAAGATATAATACGGGAATAAACCCGATTATAGTTGCTCCCAATAAGACATTGCGGAGGTAACCCATTTCTCCCAGGCCTTTAAATATGGCATCTAAGGTAAAAGCAAGCGCATTTAACGGTTGACTAATCAATACCATAAAGAACATACCGTAAAAGATAGTGAGCACCCGGGGATCTTTATTGAATAAAAGGCCTAAGGGTTTGTAGAAGATAATTCCGATAACAATTAGTAAAGCCGCTATCCCCAAATTATAGAGGTTTACTCGTTTTGTAAGTTTCCAAAGAGATCCATAGTCTTTTGCGCCTAATAGTTTTCCGCCCAGGATATTGCCGGCAGCACCATATCCGTCAATGAAGAAAGCTGTAAACAGCCAAATATTTATGGCGATAGCGTGTGCCGCTATATACTCTTTGCCCAGTCCGGTAGCCTCTCTCACGGCTAACATTAGAGCGGCATTTAAGGCCAAGGACCTTATAAAGAGATTAAAGCTCATAGTGACCAATCGGTATATCTCCGGATGAATAGGAAAACGTAACCTTAAGGATACTTCTGTTTTCCAAAGCAAAAAGACAAATGCCAGTAATGCCATTACGGCCTGTGATATTAGACTTGCCCATGCGGCACCTTTAATTCCCATAACCGGGATGTAATCTTCGATCCCATAGACAAGAACAAAATCCAATCCAATATTTATCAAAGCCCCCGATGAAGCAATGATCATGGGCCAAAAAGTGTTTTGTAGCCCACGGAACAATCCAAAGACCGCAAACGTGAATAAGGTTAGCGGGAATCCCCATACCCGAATGTTATAATAATCTATACTGTATTCCAGGATGATGCCTTCAGCATTTAAAAGCGTAAAGATCTCCTCTACAAAAAAGTAGGTGGAGAATAATACGATAATACTAAGAGCAATATTGAAATAAATAGCCTGTGCAGGAAAATTATGCAGGTCTGTGATCTTGCCTGCTCCCAGATTTTGTGAAACAATGGCCGAAATTGCACTCCTGCTTTGTGCCAGGATCCAAATGAGCATAGAAAGGAAAGAACCTACAATTCCTACTGCCGCAAGGGATTCGGTGCCAAATTGCGGAATATTCCCTACGATAGCGGCATCGGTGCTTGAGAGCACAGGCTCTGCAATTCCCGATAGTATGGCAGGGATCGCAAGTTGTTGAATACGTTTAAAGGAGATATCGGTTTTTTGCATTTTAATGATGCAAAATTAGCTATTCAAGATCAGTTCATAACAATAAAAAGGGTATTTACTTTGCTTCGGAAAATAAATATTTCCCAGGCGTTGATATCCACGTGCTTCATAGAATTTCTGATTGCGCTTGTTTTGGCTAAAGGTGTCCAATCTAACAGAGACTATATTATTTTTAACAGCGAGCTCTTCGGCAAAATCCATTAATTTTCTGGCATAACCCTTCCCTTGAGAATCCGGGTGTATTGCAAGGCGGTGGATGTAATAATGGCTGGAATCTGTGGTCAACCAATCAATTTCGTTGTATTCTACATCTTTTTCAGAAGAAATAACAATACAACCTACAATTTCATGATGGTCTAACAGGACGTATAGCTCATTTCGCGAAAGGTCCTTTTGAAATGCTTCACGTTTGGGGTAGTGTTCGTTCCATTGAAAAATGTTTTCAGAAACCATTTTCACGGCACAGGCACGTGTAATTTGCATAATTTCATCAATTTCTGAAGGTTTCGCGTGCCGAATCATATTTAAAGAATTAATTTTGCAACGAAATCAAAGATAATTGTTTTAAGAATACGCCAAATAGAGAAGGATATTTTATTCAGTCTTATAGCATTTAGGCAAGTGTCATTTAGCAATTTATAAACAACAAAGTACAGATGAAAAATATATTGGTTCCTGTAGGGTCTACACATAATGGGATAAATAATTTACAATATGCTGTAAATTTTGCTGCTATGACCGGCAGCACTGCAACGGTTTACCTTATTAATTTGTATAAAGAATTCTCCAGGGTAGGAGGGTTGACCAAAGTAAATCAATTGATAATTGATGATAACGAGTCTCAATTGAATGAAGTACTAAGCCAGGTAGATACCAAAGGAGTAAAGGTAATTGCAAAACCCGTTAAAGGAGATCCTTTTGAAGGGATCGCACGAATATCAAAACAGTTGAATATTGATTTGATCATTCTATCTCCTCAAAGTGTTGAGATAAAGAATGAGATCTATTTAGGCAGTATTACCGGAAAGATCGTAAAGCAAACGGATATCCCTTTACTAATTGTGCCCAGGGACTATTTGTTTAGAAAATTTGAAACGATATTGCTGGCATTTAAAACGGGCCACTTTGAAAAAGAAGGAGTTCTTAACCCTTTAAAGGAAATGATGCAGTTGTTTAGCTCGAAACTTAATTTATTGCAGGTAATAACTCCGGATACTCAAGAAGATAAAAATATTGATGAAGATCTAATGCAATTACAATCTTCTGTTAAGGTGACCGAAAATGCAACAATTTTTCAAGGGGTACTGGAGCATTTTCAATCCCATAAACCGGATATGCTTTGTGTGTTAAGAAGAAAGCGTGGATTTTTCCAAAAGTTATGGGAAAAGAACACGGTTTTAAAGAAAGAATTCCATACCAGTATTCCTTTGTTGATCTTAAAAGGGCAGGAATAAAAAATTTATTATTTTAGCCGTTCTTAAATGGGGATGTAGCCCCGCCAGAACGATTCTGTCGGGCTGGTCAGTTGGCTACCGCCCAGTCCTGAACTGTATGTTGCGACTGTGGCGTAAAAATAACCTGGGGATGTAGCTCAGTTGGCTAGAGCGCTTGACTGGCAGTCAAGAGGTCGGCGGTTCGAG
>JANQOS010000147.1 GCA_028285705.1 Altibacter sp. | reverse complement strand
GCACCGGTGGCTACTGTGGGGCCTTCCAGCCCTACAGAACCTCCAAAACCCACAGTAATAGGCGCAGCCAGTAAACTCCCATACATTTGAAACCGCTCCATAAGTCCTTTCTTCTTTGAGATTGCAAAAAGGGTAGCGGGAATACCTTGCGTAGGCCTGTTTCTTATCACATATTTTAAAATGAAGTAAGTGAAGGTTAACCCAATGACCGGGAAAATAAAGTAGAATGCGCTGTGATATTCTTTTATCAACTTTCCTTCCAATAATAGCTGGATGAAGTGCGTGCCATTTTTAATAAGGACCGCCACCATCCCGGACAGAAAGCCAATGATAATGCTCACAATAAAAATGAACTGCTTGTGCGATATATGTTTTAATCGCCAGATAAGGAATCTTGTAAGCAAAGTTCGCTTTTGCGCAGGCATCTCTTTATGTGTAAAAACCCTGCAAAGAGCAGGATTTTAAAGTTACGATTTTAAGTTGAGTTGCAAGCCCAGTTCCTTTAATTGCTCATTGTCAATTACAGCTGGTGCGTCGATCATTACATCTCGGCCCGAATTGTTTTTTGGGAACGCAATGAAATCGCGTATGGTTTCTTGCCCGCCCAGAATGGATACAAGCCTGTCCAGTCCAAATGCGATCCCTCCGTGAGGAGGAGCACCATATTGGAAAGCATCCATTAAAAATCCAAACTGTGCTTTGGCTTCTTCCGGAGTAAAGCCCAGATAATCAAACATTAATGCTTGTGTTTCTTTATCATGAATTCTAATGGAGCCACCGCCAATTTCATTTCCGTTGAGAACAAGGTCATATGCATTTGCTTTCACATCTCCCGGATTGGTTTCCAGAAGATCCAGTTGCCCGGGTTTTGGAGATGTGAACGGGTGATGCATTGCATGATATCGTTCTGTTTCTTCATCCCATTCCAATAGAGGAAAATCAACTACCCAGAGTGGTGCAAATTCATTTGCTTTACGTAACCCTTCTCTTTCAGCAAGTTCCATTCGTAATGCACTTAGTTGAGCACGTACTTTATGAGTGTCTCCGGAAAGAACACAGATCAGGTCGCCAGCCTTAGCCCCTGTTATATCTGCCCATTTTGCCAAATCTTCCTGATCGTAAAATTTATCTACCGAAGATTTAAAGCTTCCATCTTCATTACAGCGACAGTATACCATTCCTAAGGCACCTATTTGCGGGCGTTTCACCCAATCGGTGAGTTTATCAATTTCTTTACGTGTATATGTGTTACCGCCTGGAACAGCAATACCAACAACTAATTCGGCTTGATTAAAAACATTGAAATCTTTGTGTTGTGTTACTTCATTTAATTCACCAAATTCCATCCCAAAGCGAATATCCGGTTTATCGTTTCCATACTTTTTCATGGCATCATCGTAGGTCATTCTTGGGAATTCTGCTACATTCACACCATTAAGTTCTTTGAGTAAATGGCGTGTTAACCCTTCAAAAGTATTCAGGATATCCTCCTGTTCTACAAATGCCATTTCGCAGTCTATTTGAGTAAATTCCGGTTGCCTGTCTGCTCGGAGGTCTTCATCGCGAAAACATTTTACAATTTGAAAGTATTTATCCATTCCGCCCACCATTAATAACTGTTTAAAGGTTTGTGGCGATTGAGGCAGTGCATAAAACTGGCCTTCATTCATACGGGAAGGAACTACAAAATCACGTGCCCCTTCAGGAGTAGATTTTATCAGATAAGGAGTTTCTACTTCTACAAATTCCTTTTCTGAAAGGTAATTGCGTACTGCCATGGTTACTTTATGGCGAAAAACAAGATTTTCCCTAACAGGGTTTCTTCTGATATCAAGATAGCGATATTTCATGCGCAGATCTTCTCCTCCATCGGTTTCATTTTCAATGGTGAAGGGAGGAGTTAATGCCTCATTGAGAATAGTTACTTCAGAAACCAATATTTCAATATCTCCGGTAGGAATATTGGGGTTTTTGGATTCTCTGGCAATAACAGTTCCTTTGGCTTGTATCACAAACTCCCGACCTAATTTTGAAGCAGTTTCCATTACCGATTTTTGAGTTCTTTCTTCATCAAAAATAAGCTGTGTGATACCGTATCGATCTCTTAGGTCAACCCAGATCATAAAACCTTTGTCGCGCGTTTTTTGAACCCATCCTGCTAAGGTTACTTCTGTATTAATGTCTGAGGCTCTTAATTCTCCATTGGAGTGTGTTCTGTACATATTTATGTGTCGGAAAAAATTAGGCTGCAAATTTAAAAAGATTAGCGGGGATTACATTGAAATTTTAAAATTTTAAGACTTTAACTAAGTAATTATTAACTTTTTATCGAAAACCTTATTCATATTATACCATAATAAATAAAAAAGTGACAAATCTTTAGTACCTTCGGTAGATTAATCAAAACTATTAACTATGAATCAAAACAACACAAATTGCAGGAAACTCTTGCTTTTACTGTTAATTTTTCCATGTTTTGTGTTTGCTCAGACGACACTTACAGGAAAGATCAGTGATCCTAATGGTGACACCGTTCCTTTTGCAAATGTTATTGAAAAAGGAACCTCAAATGGAACAACGTCAGATATCGACGGGAACTTTACTTTAGAAGTAGAATCTCTCCCAACGGTACTGGTTTTTAGCTCAGTGGGGTTTGCTACTGTTGAGTTAAATGTTAATTCTTCACCTGTTTCAGTTGTTATGGCTGAAGGAGATGTATTAGATGAAGTAGTAATTGTTGGTAACCGTTCTAAGCCGCGAACAGTGCTCACTTCGCTTGTTCCTATTGACAATATTTCGGTAGAACAGCTACAAAGTACAGGCCAGCCTACAGTTGATAAGATGCTAACCTATAAGGTGCCGTCTTTCAATTCAACAAATCAGACGATTTCTGACGCTACTGCCCATTTTGATCCTGCAGACCTTCGTGGATTAGGTCCAAGTAGGACATTGGTTTTAGTAAATGGAAAACGAAAAAACCAAAGTGCATTAGTATATATCAATGATACTCCTGGGAAAGGAGAAGTTGGAGTAGATCTAAAAAGTATTCCCGCGGCTGCACTTAAAAGAATTGAAGTGCTGCGTGATGGAGCTTCAGCTCAATATGGATCTGATGCAATTGCAGGTGTAATTAATATGGTGCTTAAAGATGATGTTGGAGAAACTACGGTTAATGTAACTTCTGGAGTAACTACGGAAGGAGATGGATTTAATTTGGGTGCAGATGTTAATACCGGATTAGCAGTTGGTGAAAATGGGGGGTATTTAAATTTGACTTTTGGTTATTATCAACAAGAAGAAACAAATAGAGCAGGAAGTCCCGGTGAAGATGTCCTTTTTGGGGTATTAGCAGATGACCCGGATTGGGGTGATTGGTTAAGTGAAAATCCGGAGTTGGGTATGACAGTAGGACAGCCAGAGCTTTATAAAGGAGATTTGTTTTTTAACTTCGGCCTTCCTTTTTCCAATAATACAGGGAAAGTCTATGCTTTTGGAGGTGTTACATATAGAGAAGGTAAAAGTTTTGCATTGTATAGAGTTCCTTATTGGATTCCGGATGAGTTTAATTTACTACATGAAGAGGGAACAGAGTATCAAGGATTTCAACCAACTTTTGAGACCGAGGTCAGAGATAACAATTCTACCGTAGGGGTAGAGTTCAACCTGGCCGGCTTTAATGTGGATCTAAGTGGGACTTTTGGTAGAAATGCTGTAGACTATATGGTAAATAACAGTATAAACCTTGACCTTGGAGCAAATAGTCCAACCTCATTCGATGTTGGAGCATATTCTTTTAATAATTTACTCGCAAACTTAGACGTATCCAGATCTTTTGGAGATTTAAGTATTGCATTTGGTGCAGAAATCAAAGAAGAGCAATTTAGGTCCATTGCTGGTGAATCAGCTTCGTATTTTGGAGCTGGAGTACAATCTTTTCCTGGTTTACAACCAGGCAATGCAGTTTCTGCAACTCGTGATAATTATGGAGTCTATGGTGATTTAGAATGGGAGGTAACTAATGAACTCTTAATTGGAGGAGCTGTACGTTATGAGGATTTCAGTGATTTTGGAGATAATACTTCGTGGAAGGCCAATGGAAGATACATTCTGGGAGATAATCGAGGAGCCATAAGAGCTTCTTATAGTACAGGGTTTAGAGCACCTTCATTGCACCAGATATATTTAAGTAATATTCAAACGTTGGTGTCTGGAGGTACAGTTTCAAATCAAGGTACTTTTAACAATGTTGACCCTGTTATTAGAGAAGGACTTGGAGTACCACAGTTATCTGCAGAAACTTCAAAGAATATTTCTGCCGGAATTACATATAAGATATCACCAAAATTATCTGTTTCTGCTGATTTCTATAATGTCGAGGTTGAAGACCGGGTATTATTTACAGGCGAAATTGGTTTTGATGGAGATGATGATTCGGTTAATCCGGTTGAACAGATCCTGGTTGATAATTCTATTACAAGTTTAAAGTTTTTTGTGAATGCTGTTAATACAACAACTACAGGTGTAGACTTAGTTGCAACTTTAAGCAATATTGATCTAGGTAGTGGTAAATTGGGGGCAATTTTAGCTGCTAATTATAATGAAACCACTATCGATAATGAAGATGTAGACACATCTACCGATGGGCTTCAAATAGAAGCTCCCGGATTATTAGGAGAAAACGGTTATGATATATTTAACCGTAAAGAACAATCCAGAATTGTTTCTGCCAGACCAAAAACAAAAGTTCTTCTTGGCTTTGATTACAACATAGCTAATTGGGTCTTCAATTTAAATAACACTTACTTTGGAGAAGTAACATGGCAACATGCAAATAATGGATTAAATGGAGCTCCACTTGGGCCAGGAGGCGCGAACCTTCCAGTTGAAGATGAAGCGTATGACCAAACATTTGCAGGAAAAATTATTACAGACTTAATTATAAGATATAATTTCAGTAAGAATTTTTCATTGTTTGCTTCTGCAAATAACCTGTTAGATGTTTATCCGGATGAGATAGAAACACAAGGAGATTTTGTAACGGACCTCGGAGGACGTTTTAAGTATCCTTGGGAAGTAAATCAATTTGGATTTAACGGAACTATTATAAATGGCGGTGCCACATTTAAATTCTAAAAAAGATAGATATAAAAAAACCCTTTCTGAAAAGAAAGGGTTTTTTTATTATGCAGCATCTTTCAAAGGTGCGTTGACTTTATCTTGGTCTGGTTTGGATCGCCAACTTCGTATTCTCAATTTTATCCTGTGAACAATATAAAAAAGTACCGGGACAATGATCAATGTCAAGAAGGTAGCAATAATCAATCCATAGATAACGGCCCAGGCCAAAGGTCCCCAGAAAATAACGTTATCACCTCCAAAGTATATCTTCGGATCAAATTCAGAAAATAAAGAATAGAAATCGATATTAAATCCAATGGCCAGAGGGATAAGTCCTAATACCGTTGTGATCGCCGTCAAAATTACCGGGCGCAAACGAGCTTTTCCTCCTCTAATTATAATTTCTCTAACTTCTTCTTTTGAAAGCAGTTCGTTATCATCCATTTCCAACTCGACCATTCTTCTGTCTATGAGTAATTGTGTATAATCCAGTAATACAACCCCATTATTTACTACAATACCTGCTAAGGAAATTATTCCCATCATGGTCATCATAATTACAAACGAAGCCCCAGTTATTAAAATACCTCCAAATACACCAATGAAGCTTAAGAATATTGCTATCATTATAATGGTTGGTTTAGAGATAGAACTAAACTGAAATATCAAGATCAACATGATCAATCCCAGTCCGGAAAAGAACGCTCCCATTAAAAATGCCATCTGCTTGTTTTGCTCTTCGATCTGCCCTGTATAATCTATGGATACGGTTTCCGGAAGATCATTGAAATTGGACATTTCTGTCTGGATCTGACTTACAATAGCTCCTGCATCTGTATACCCGGCTTCCAGAGCAGAATATACCGTCACAACACGTTTAGTATCTCTATGCTTAATAGCACTAAAAGAAGAGGTGTTCTTTTCTGAAGTAACCGCAGAAACAGGAATTTCTTTAATTAAACCTGAAGCCTGGTCTCTAAAAGTGATGTTTTGATTGAATAGTGCGCTTTTATTGTACTTGTTCTCTTCATTAAAACGGACATATATATCATAATCTTCCCCATCCTTTTTATATACTCCAGCTTTTTCTCCAAATAAGGAACGTCGTAATTGAGTTCCTACCTGGCCAGCTGCAACACCCAATTCACCTGCTTTTTCACGATCCACATAAACTTGCATGGCGGGCTTCCCTTTATTTACATCGATCTTTAATTCATCGATTCCGGCAATATTTCGGGAGTTGATGAAATTTCTCATTCGTTCTGCCACCTGTATCAATTCATCATAATCGTTTCCTTCAATCTCAATATTGATAGGATAACCTACGGGAGGCCCCACAGGATCCTTTTCTACAGAAATTGCTACTCCGGGATAAATACCTTTTAAGGATTCCTGAACGTTTTTTCTTAGTACCTCGCTGTCTTCTCCTCTTCGGAACTTATATTCCCGCATGGTAGCGGTGATCTTACCCCTGTGAGGCATCTCTGCTGAAGAACCACCATCTGTTTGTGGGTTTCCGGCACCTTCTCCAACTTGCGAAAC
>JANQOS010000145.1 GCA_028285705.1 Altibacter sp. | reverse complement strand
CAGGGACGATACCTTCTACATTGTCAGTTACAAATACTTGATTTTGATATAGTTGTATTTTATCTTTTTGAATATTTACATCATTGGTCATCTTCGGGAAGTATAGGATCCCGGTTAGATTAAATGGGTAGTCAACATTTAAATGAATATTAAAAAGAGGCTCTTCAAATTGCATTGGATAGAGTTCTCTGTAGAATTTTCCATAATCTTCATCTTCCAGCTCGGTAGGTTGCTTGGTCCATGCCGGATTGGGATTATTGATAATATTGTCCACTTCCTGTGTTGGTGCCGGATCATCTTCTTTAGCGTCTTCGGGCTTTGGAAGTGTTTCGGTTTTAGTTCCAAACTTAATTGGAATAGGCATAAACTTATTGTATTTCACCAATAGCTCAGAGATACGTGACTCTTCTAAAAATTCTGTAGAATCTTCGGCAATATGTAAAATGATCTCTGTTCCTCTCTCAGTTCTTTTTCCTTTTTTGATCGTGTACTCCGGAGAACCGTCACAGGTCCAGTGAGCTGCCGGTTCATCTTTATAGCTCTTGGTGATGATCTCTACTTTGTCCGCTACCATAAAGGCCGAATAGAACCCAAGTCCAAAATGCCCGATAATTCCGGCATCTTCACCATTTTTGTCTTTATATTTTTCAAGAAATTCTTCGGCACCGGAGAAAGCGATCTCGTTGATGTATTTCTCTACTTCTTCCTGTGTCATTCCAATACCCTGATCGATAATATGAAGTTGTTTCTTCTCATTGTCTACTTTTACTTCGATCATTGGATCACCATATTCAACTTTGGCTTCTCCAATTCCCGAAAGGTGTTTCAGTTTAAGGGTTGCATCGGTTGCATTGGATATTAACTCCCGTAGAAAAATTTCATGGTCACTGTACAAAAACTTTTTGATTAGTGGAAAGATATTCTCTACAGCTACGTTTATAGTTCCTTTACTCATCGTATGTTTGGTTTAATTTTTTAATTTCTGAATAGTACCAGACAAATAGAATACCATTTAATGTTTTGCTGACACCTTGTCATTTTATTAAAACTTTAACATATTTTGTTTAATTATTATGATTTTTTATTAAACAAAATTTATATATTTACATCAGAGATCATGGGATAATTAATATGCTATGAAAAAGTAAATTTTTTCTCTATTATTTTATGAGTTAGTTTGTTACGGTAAGGGTGCGGTCTTCGTGCCCTTGCTGTTTTTTGCTATTCTGAAATTATAAGGATTTAAAAATTTTCTCCATTCCTAAGGATTAGTTACCTTTCCCTTCGCTTTAAATTCATATGTATGTATATGTCAAAAATTATAGGTTTAGGTTCTTATGTGCCCGAAAATGTGGTTACTAACGACGATCTATCTAAACTTATGGATACTAATGATGCCTGGATACAAGAACGTACGGGAATCAAAGAACGGCGTCATATTAAAAAGGGGGATGGTAATTCAACCTCGGTAATGGCCGTAAAGGCTTCGATTATTGCTTTGGAAAGAGCAGGATTACAACCCGATGATATTGATATGATAGTATTTGCCACTTTGAGTCCGGATATGTATTTTCCCGGAGGCGGAGTACAGGTTCAGGAACTTATGGGAATGCGAACGATTCCGGCACTGGATGTTAGAAACCAGTGCAGTGGATTTGTGTATGGCATTTCTGTGGCAGATCAATTTATAAAAACCGGTATGTATAAGAATGTATTGGTAATTGGAAGTGAGAATCATAGTGGAGGACTTGATTTTACAACTCGGGGAAGGGGTGTATCGGTGATTTTTGGTGATGGAGCAGGAGCTGCTGTAGTTTCCAGGAGTGATTCCGGTACAGAAGGAATTCTGTCTACGCATTTGCATAGTGAAGGAAAGCACAAAGATGAATTAGCGTTACAAGGCCCCAGTACCAACTATTGGGTTCCTCAAATTATAGAAGAAAACCCACAGGAGAACATACCGTACTATCCATATATGAACGGTACCTTTGTCTTTAAGCATGCTGTAGTACGCTTTGCTGAAGTTATTAATGAAGGTTTACAGGCCAATGGCCTTTCAGTGGACGATATCGATATGTTAATACCGCACCAGGCCAATTTGCGCATTTCTCAATTCATTCAGAAAAAATTCAGGTTACCGGACCATAAGGTTTTTAATAACATTCAGAAATATGGCAATACGACAGCGGCAT
Source organism: Altibacter sp. (assembly GCA_028285705.1). Classification (GTDB taxonomy): domain Bacteria; phylum Bacteroidota; class Bacteroidia; order Flavobacteriales; family Flavobacteriaceae; genus JANQOS01. The sequence goes on along the minus strand of JANQOS010000145.1, from coordinate 20,254 downwards.
CCATTCCTATTGCATTGACCGAAGCATGGGAGCAAGGAAAAATTAAAGAAGGGGATCTGGTCGTTTTAGCTGTTTTTGGCAGTGGCTTTACCTGGAGAAGTGTAATCATTCGCTGGTAAAAACCCTTTTAAAAGTAAAAGCCTTCTGAAATTTCAGAAGGCTTTTTTTATACCTAATAGGTTTAATTTTTAGAACGGCTAATTCAAATAAATTATAAAAGAGACATTAGGTATTTATTATATAGACTCAAAATATTGCAAAATGTTGCACTGGACTATATTTTTTAACGTAATAATAACATTCTAAAAGATTCCGCCACTACCTTCTTTTTCTCTGTCGTCTCTTTGTTTTCTGGATTTAGCTCGGTATTTACCACCACCAAAGCGGTAAGATAACCCTACATAGATCGTATTACTTTCCCAGTTAAAGGCACCTGTTTGAACATATGGTAACTCACCTTCAAATCCAAACTGCATGGTGTCAAAAATGTCACTGTAATTTACACTAAAGGTACCTTGTCCCTGCCATAGGCTGTAACGTGCACCTACATTTACAAAGTACATTGGGTCTACTGTAAACTGTAAGGTTCTTGCTTTTCCTCTGTAAAATCCAAATGCCGAAAGAGACAATGCTTTGGTAACTCTAAAATTGTTGAACATTCTAAGGTTCCACGCAACGTTATCTACTTCAAAAGTATCTACAGTGATATCATCAACTGTTGGATTCTCAACATCTGCCAAACTTTCTGCAATACCTTTTTGTGTTTGGTTGTACAAGTCGAAACTGGCATTAATGCTCCACCAGTTCGTAGGACGGTAATTACTCGAAAGCTCTACTCCGTAAGCCGAAGTGGTATCAAAGTTGTCATATGTAAGTATTACTTTGGTAATATCGGTACGGTCTATAAATAGAGCACGGTTTATTTCGTCTTCGATCGCTCTAAAAAATACTCCGGCTGTAATGCTTCCTCTTTCCATACCCCGGGTATAATTCGCTTCTATAGAGTTAGTAAACTGAGGCTGCAATTGTGTGTTTCCAAAAGCAGAGATCAATGGGGTGCTCCATTCTCTAATTGGGTTTACCTGACTTAATCCGGGTCTGTCCACTCGACGGCTGTAGCTTACCTGAAATTGATTCTTTTCAGAAGGGTTGTATGTAATATAAGCCGAAGGATATACCTGCATATAATCATTAGTAAAAGAACTAACAGTATTGGTGTCTGCTTTTACTTCTACATTTTCCAGTCGTGCGCCAATCTGGTAGGACCATTTTTCATAACTCTTTCCATAAGTAGCATACACAGAATAAATGTCTCTCTTATAATCGAAATCCGTATCCGGGGTATCCACTAATTGACCACTGGAGTTAAAAGTTTGCCCGGTAGACGTATACCCAAGGTTTGTTTCAAATAATCGTGCTTCCAAACCTACTTCAAGTTTTGAAGAGTCGGTAAGCGGGTTTACATAGTCAACATTTAATGTTATGCGGTCCCGGTCCGTATCTACATTATCTACATAATCATCTAATATGGAAGCCCCTTGAAACATGAAGTTGGCAACTTCTTCATCTGTAAACGTATTGTAATCTGCTTCCAGTTCGACATTATGCCCTTCTTTGGCAAAATCTAATTTATAGTTGAAATTATATTGTGAAGACCTGTTGTCACTTTCGTTGAAAAACTCCTGTAACTGGTCTAAAGACGCATCATCATAATAAACAATATCCGTTAGGCCATCTGTGGCTCCATCAAAGAAATTTTGATTGGTAAAGAATGATAAGGTATTTTTTTCATTCAGATAAAAGTCCAATCCAACTTTTGCAAGATTCGATTTACTGTCATCAAGAAAAGTAAAGAACTGTTCACTATTGTCATCGGGTCTAAAAACATTTCCGTAGTTTTCATTTTTAGAGATATTGTTACTGAAATTCCCGTAAAAGTTAAACTTACCGTGTCGATAGTTCATATTCAAAGAACTATTGAATTTTGCTTGTTTCTCATAGGTAAGCCCCACACTTGCGTCTCCGTTAAAACCTATAGCCACATTTTTGTGCAGTATAATATTAATGATACCACTCATTCCTTCTGGATTGTACTTGGCCGAAGGGTTTGTGATCAACTCTATTTGTTTAATGGATGTAGAAGGTATTTGCTTTAATAGTTGTGCAACCGGTACATTGGACAACTTCCCATCTACCATTACACGAACATTTTCATTACCACGCATAGAGATATCTCCTGTTTGCTGATCTATGCTCACAGAAGGTAAATTGTTCATAATGTCTGAAGCTGTAGGCCCTGCTGTGATCAGGTCTTTCCCTACGGTGATCACTTTTCTGTCCAGTTTTTGCTGAATAGTAGTACGTTCCGCAACTACAGTTACTTCGTCAAGAGCGGCTACATCTTCTTCAAGTAAAATTCTGCCCAGGTCCACCGTACGGTTTCTACGTGAGATCTCAATTTCGGTTTCGTAAGTTACATACCCTATGAATTGAATTGAGACCTTACTTTTTCCTTCAGGAATATCGTCGATAGAGAACTTTCCATTCTCATCTGTTACTCCTCCTGTAATGATCTCACCTCCCAATGTTTTAACAGCGACTGTAACATAAGGAATAGGTTCCTGTAAGTTCTTGTCGATAACCGTACCGACAATTTTACCCAGTTTTTCGGGGTTGGAATGGTTGATAGCAAAAGTTGAAATGCTAATCAACAATGCAGTTAGTAAAAATAAATGTTTCATTTTTCGATTGAGTTTGTTCGTTAATTATTTGATGGAATATTATGTCTGCTGCTTTGCATAACCTGAAAACCTATGCTTAGTTAAAAATTACAAACATTTACAATAAGACGCATCGTTAAAATTCTTGTTACATAAAAGTTAAACAAAATTAAAATTTTAACATTTAAAAAAACAAACCCGAAGTCTAGAACTTCGGGCTTGTACCTTTACTGCTATTATTAACACTAACCATCAACGTAAAATTTTCACAGTAAAAGACAGAAATATTTCTATACAATAGACGGAGCCAAATAAAAAATGTTACATGAGAATATTATTTTAACTAAGTTTTAAGAGATGTGCCGTACAGACATCGTAGTTTTAAAAAAAAATAAATGAAGAAAACGCTAGTTTTAGGTGCAAGTTTAAATCCCTCACGCTACTCGAACCTCGCCATACACCGACTGGTTGCCAAAGGGCATACCACGGTAGCAGTAGGTTTAAAAGAAGGAGAGGTTGCAGGCGTTACAATAACTTCCAAAAAGGAACTCTTTAAGCAACTTGATACTATTACTTTATATCTAAATGCAAAGCGACAACAAGAATACTATAACTATATCCTTGCGCTAGATCCAAAACGTGTCATTTTCAATCCGGGAACCGAAAATGCAGAACTCTACCATTTACTAGAAGAGAACAACATTGAAGTTGAGGTTGCCTGTACTTTAGTTCTTTTGGGAACGGATCAATATTAGTCCGAAGAAAGTTAGAAACCCATTTAGTATAAGAATTCCGAATCCTACGTCAAAATTGAACGAATCTATTAAGAAGTGGCTTATTGCATATCCCAAAAAAGGAGTAATAATAGCTACTATCGGCACGAAAATATCCTTCACTTTCCATTTTGTAAACATTCCGTAAGCATATAGCCCAAGTAGCGGCCCGTAGGTATAGCCTGCAAACGTAAATAGTTTGGCAATGACCGAAGCATCTGCAATAACATATTTAAACAAAATAATAACGAGAACCAATACTATTGAAATGAGGATATGGATTCTTTTACGAATTCTTACCTGCTTTTGCTCATCATACTTTTTTTCTATGTCCAGAATATCAATACTAAATGAGGTGGTCAATGATGTTAATGCGCTATCGGCGCTTGAGTACGCAGCAGCTATCAATCCCAATAAAAAGAAAATCGCAATTCCAATCCCTAAACCGCTCTGTGTTGCAATAGTTGGGAATAACTGATCCTTATGTGCATCAATACCATTTTTTTGTGCATATACAGTTAGTAATAAACCTAAAGCCAAAAAGATAAAGTTTACAATGGTAAGTACAATGGTAAACCAAAACATGTTCTTTTGAGCATCTTTTAAATTTCTACACGTGAGGTTCTTCTGCATCATATCCTGGTCTAGTCCTGTCATTACAATAGCTATAAAAGCCCCACTCAAAAACTGTTTTACAAAATGATCCCCACTTTTCCAATCATCAAAAAAGAACATTTGTGAGAGATCACTTTCAGAAATAAAATTAAATAAAGTTCCGGCAGAAAGTCCCAGGTCTTCCGATATGTAATAAATGGCAACTCCCACGGCGATCAACATAAACAATGTTTGCAGTGTATCTGTCCAGACGATCGTTTTGATGCCACTTTTAAATGTATACAACCAGATAAGTAAGATAGTGATGGTTACCGTAACCCAAAAAGGGACTCCCATTTCATTGAACACCAACTCCTGAAGTACGATTGCCACCAGGTACAGTCTAAAACTAGCGCCTACTACACGTGACAAAAGAAAGAATGAAGCGCCTGTCTTATATGAATAATTGCCAAAACGCCCCTCTAAATAAGTATAAATAGACGTGAGATTCAGGCGATAATACAACGGCATGAGTACAGTTCCAATAACTGCATATCCTACGGTATACCCCAAAACTACTTGAAAGTAACTGAACTTTGATGCTTCTACCCAGCCGGGAACAGATATAAAGGTTACACCGCTAAGTGATGCTCCTATCATCCCAAAAGCAACCAAATACCAGGGAGACTGTTTTCCTGCCTTAAAAAAGTCGGAATTGCTTCCTCCTTTGTTCGTTAAAAATGAAATGAGCAATAAAATTCCAAAATATCCGGCAATTAATAGCAATATTTGTAATGGTTGCATATATTTTTCGACTTAAATTTAGATTTTTTTGTAAAAATACGAAGATTGCTTATGAGGCAATTTAAATTTTTAATACTTTTGAACAATTAGTAAGCTAACCCTTTAATTTATAATAATATAAGCTATGAAAACTAAACTATTACTACTTTTAACTTTTTTACTGTACGTAACAACTTCACAGTCACAAGAATATATTCAAATGATTGAAGCTGAAACCTATACAGTTCAGGAAATAATTGATAATGCAGAAGCCTACTTTGCTGATAAAGACAAGGGAAGAGGCTCTGGTTATAAGCAATTTAAGCGTTGGGAATATATGGCGATCCGTCAGGCAGATGACAATGGGTATTTACCTAAGGTCACTGATAAACTGGCCGAGCTGCAACGCTATAATGCATATCTGAACGATACTGCGCAAGACCGTCAGGTGCTCGCCGATAACTGGGTAGAACTAGGTCCGGATGACTGGAATGCTACTACAGCATGGAGTCCTGGAGTTGGCCGTGTTACGGGTATCTCTGTTGACCTTACAGATAATGACCACATTATTGTAGGAGCAGAGACCGGAGGTGTATGGAGAACTACAGACGGAGGACAAAACTGGGCTTCTTTAAACGACGATTTTGCCAATATGTATGTATATGCTGTGGCTATTGACCCTCAGGATTCAGATACTTATTTCTTCGGATCGAATAGTGGATTGATCTACAAATCTACAGATGCGGGAGGTACCTGGAATCTGTTAGCAGATATTGGTGCTTCCAGAGTGAATAGAATTTTATTACACCCTACCAATGCTAACATTATGTTCGCTACCAGCGAGAATCAGGGAGTATTCAGTTCTACAGACGGAGGATCTAACTGGACAGAGCCTGTATCGGATACCAGAGGATATGACATAGAATTTAAGCCTGGAGATCCTTCTGTAGTATATGCCTCGGGAACTGGCTTCCACAAATCAACCGATGGAGGAGCAACATTTAGTACTATTGGAGGTTTTAGTACCGGTCCAAAAATGATCGGTGTTTCTGCAGACGATGATACTGTTGTATATGTTGTAGAGGCAAGTGGTTCGTCTTTTGGAGGTTTTTATTCTTCCGGCGACAGTGGATCCAGCTTTACGCAATTGAACCACGCAGGTAGAAACTATTTTGGTTATGATACCGCAGGGTTCCAAAGTGGAGGCCAGGCACCACGTGATATGGCTATCGCTGTAAATCCTAATAATGTTGATGAGGTGCACATTGCAGGTGTACTAACCTGGAGATCTATGGATGCAGGAGTTACTTTCGCTAATACTTCAGACTGGATTCCGGCAGATGCTGCCAGTGCTAATAAAGGATATTGCCATGCCGATGTTGATCTCTTTGAATTTATAGGTAGTGTATTGTTCGTAGGAACAGACGGAGGAATCTTTAAAGCTACGGATACTCCTAACCTTAATGCCAATTATTATACAGATATTACCAAAGGTCTTGGAATTCGTCAATTCTATAAGATTGGTGTTTCACAAACAGCCGATGTTGTTGTAACAGGAGGATCACAGGATAATGGTACATCTTTTTATACAGAAGCTAATGGATGGAGAGATTGGTTAGGAGCAGATGGTATGGAAGGATTTGTTGATAAAGACTTCTCTAACATCATGTATGGTATGATCCAAAACGGAGGAATGTTCAGAACCAATAACTCAGGTGTATCTATTAGTAACCTTCCGGAACCGGGATCAGGATCCGGTGCATGGGTGAGTCCTTTTGAGCAAGATCCAACAGTGAGTAATACGATTTACTGTGCTTATAATATTGTTTATAAGTCTACAAACCAAGGTGGAGTATGGGCTCCAATTTCTCAGAATTTTGTTGGAGATCTGGATAACCTGAAAATTGCACCTACCGATAATCAGATCATGTATGCTTCTAATGGAGGATTCATGTATAAAACTATTGATGGTGGAGCTACAAACTGGGTACAAACCACACTTCCGGGAGGAACAGTTACCTCTATTGCTATTCACCCTACAGATCCTGATAGAGTTGCTATTGCAGTTGCAGGTACACAAGCCGTTAAAGTTTCAAATGATGGTGGTACAACCTGGGAAAACTATAAAAAGAACCTGCCTAATTTTGCAGCCGGAGCAGTGATCTGGGATGACAATGGTAAAGATGGCCTGTATGTAGGAATGGATTATGGTGTTTATTATATTGATAACACTATGACAGATTGGGTACCTTATAGCAATAATTTACCAAATGTAATTATTGGTGAGTTGGATATTAATAACGCTACCAATATGTTATATGCGGGAACCTATGGAAGAGGCCTTTGGGTTACTCCATTGGTAGAAGATAACTTAGGAACAGATGATAATCTCATAAGTAAGGAAAGTGTTTCTCTATATCCAAACCCTGCTGCTAATGAGCTTACCGTTAAGTTCCAGCAAGCAGTTGAAGCAGATTTCAGAGTATATGACATTACTGGAAAGCTGGTAATTCATGAATCTGATATTTCTGTGGTAAGACAGCACACTTTAAATATTTCGGGATTACAAACCGGAGCTTATTTTGTGAGAATCAATTCTGACAGAGGAGCTGTAACCAAGAAATTCATCAAGAAGTAAGAGCTTATATCTTATAAATAGAATGCTTCAGAAATATTATTTTTCTGAAGCATTTTTTTTATCTTGCCCTTAATTATTACCTATGGACTTTTCTTCGAAACTACTTGAAAACGCTGTGAACGAGATGTCGCAGCTTCCCGGTATTGGCAAACGTACGGCGCTGCGTTTGGTATTGCATATGCTGAAGCAACCACAAGAGCAAACACAACGTCTTTCAGAGAGTTTACAGCAGATGCGAGAAGAAATTAACTTTTGTAAAAATTGCCACAACATTAGCGACACCACCTTGTGTGAAATATGCGCCAATCCTAACCGTAACGAAAAAATTATTTGTGTTGTCGAAGATATTCGTGATGTAATGGCAATTGAAAATACAAGTCAATACAAAGGAAATTACCATGTATTGGGAGGTAAGATCTCACCTATGGACGGAGTGGGGCCGGGAGAACTAAATATTGCCAGCCTCGTAGAAAAAGTAAAATCTGGAGATGTAGAAGAACTTATTTTTGCATTGAGCTCTACAATGGAAGGAGATACGACCAACTTTTTTATTTTCAAACAAATTGAAGAGTATCCCGTAACTACTACAACAATTGCACGTGGTATCTCAGTGGGAGACGAGTTGGAATATGCAGACGAAATTACTTTAGGGCGTAGTATTTTAAATAGAATTCCGTTTGAAACTTCTTTAAAAAGCTCATAGACCTTGAAGCTATCCGTGATCATCCTTAATTACAACGTCCGTTTTTTTTTGGAACAGGCCATTCGTAGTGTTCAGCGCGCTATAACCGGTATAGATGCTGAGATTATTGTGATCGATAACGACTCTTCCGATGATAGTTGTGAGATGGTAAAAAAGCTTTTTCCCAATGTGACCTTAATAGAGAACAAAGAGAATGTAGGTTTTAGTAAAGCAAATAACCAGGCTGTTGCTGTTGCAAAAGGCGAATATGTGTGTATTCTGAATCCTGATACGGCAGTTTCCGAAGATACCTTTATAAAGTGTATTAGCTATGCTCAGACCACAGAGAATATGGGAGCATTAGGTGTTTATTTAATGGACGGTACGGGAAATTTCCTTCCGGAGAGTAAACGCAACGTACCCACACCAAAAGCGTCCATCTTAAAATTATTTGGATTGGGAGGCAGCTATTATGCAAAACACCTTTCAGAAGACGCTGTCGGGAAAGCAGATATTCTGGTAGGAGCCTTTATGTTGTTAAAACGAAGTATCTATAACGAAGTAGGAGGATTTGACGAAGAGTATTTTATGTATGGAGAAGATATAGACCTTTCCTATAAAATAAAAATGGCCGGTTATCAAAATCACTATTTGGGAAGTACAGATGTATTACACTACAAAGGAGAAAGCACTAAGAAAGATGCTTTGTATTATGATAGATTTTACGGAGCCATGCGTATTTTTTATAAAAAACACTTCAAAACAAACCTGCTTTTTAATGCTTCGGTGAATTTAGGGGTTTCACTTCTGAAAAGATTTAGAGCTTCAAAAAGCAATAATGTAGTTAGTGTAGCTCCGGAAAATGCCTATGTCTTTACCGAAAACCTCTATTTGCTGAAGGGACTTTCAGAAAAGCTGAATATGCCTTTAAAATCGGCTTCTAAAGCAATATTTCAAGAAGAGAACTTTAGTAATTCCATGCTTATTTTTGATTCTGAATACATGCAGTATTCGCAGATATTTTCTATAATGAAGCGTTTCCGAAACAATAACAATCAATTCCGAATATATCCGCCAAGAAGTAATTTCATTGTGGGAAGTGACCAAAGTGATGAAAAAGGAAGCGTGATCGTTTTTTAAGAGATTTCAAACAAGAAATAGTTGAAATTTAACTAATTTTGCAGCGTTAAAATAAAAACAGCTGCAATAAAGGAATTATGGCAAAATTTGAATTGAAACTACCAAAGATGGGTGAAAGTGTTGCCGAAGCTACGGTAACCAACTGGCTTAAAGAAGTAGGAGATACTATAGAAGCAGATGAAGCTGTGCTTGAGATAGCTACCGATAAGGTGGATAGCGAAGTACCCAGTGAAGTGGACGGTGTTTTGGTAGAAAAACTATTCAACACAGATGATGTTGTGCAAGTAGGGCAGACTATTGCCATTATTGAAACGGAGATGAACGGGGAAGCTGTGGCCGAACCTCCAAAAGCCGAGGTTAAAGTAGAAGAAGCTGCTTCGGCACCACAGGAAGCCATTGTAGAAGTTGAAAAGCAAGTAACAACGGCCAAGGAAACCACTCAATCGACTATCGAAAGTAGTGGTGACCGGTTCTATTCACCTTTGGTAAAGAACATTGCTGCTGCCGAAGGTATCCAACAAGCCGAATTGGACAGTATTCCCGGTACGGGAAAAGACGGGCGTGTAACAAAGAATGATATTTTAGGCTATCTTGAAAACCGTTCTGCAAAACCTTCTACACCACAAAGTACTCCTGCCCCGCAAGCGGAAAAGCAAACCTCAAAACCGGCAACTCCGGTTTCAGTAAATGGAGAGGATGAAATTATAGAGATGACCCGTATGGGAAAACTCATCGCTCATCATATGGTGGAAAGTGTACAAACTTCCGCCCATGTACAATCTTTTATCGAAGCCGATGTAACCAAGATATGGAACTGGCGCAAAAAAGTAAAAGAGGCTTTTGCCAAGAGAGAAGGCGAAAATCTGACTTTCACTCCAATTTTTATGGAAGCTGTCGCAAAGGCCCTTAAGGATTTCCCAATGATGAACATCTCTGTAGACAGGGAAAAAATCATCAAGCGAAAAAATATCAATTTGGGTATGGCAGCTGCATTAGCAGATGGTAACCTAATAGTTCCTGTAATTAAAAATGCGGACCAACTTAATTTAGTTGGAATGAGCAAGGCGGTGAATGACCTTGCCAACCGTGCACGTAACAATCAATTAAAGCCGGACGAGATCCAAGGTGGAACCTATACGGTAACCAATGTAGGTACTTTTGGTAGTATTATGGGGACACCTATCATCAACCAGCCGCAGGTAGGTATTTTGGCATTGGGAGCGATACGTAAAGTTCCTGCAGTGATCGAAACCCCGGAAGGTGATTTTATTGGTATTCGTTACAAGATGTTCCTGTCACACAGCTACGACCACAGGGTAGTAAATGGCGCATTAGGAGGACAGTTTGTTAAGCGTGTGGCGGATTATCTAGAAGGTTGGGACAGCAACAGGGAGTTTTAATTACTGTATCTCCTTTACTATTGTTTCCAGGTCGTTATAACCAAAGATCACATGGTCCTTGTTCCAGATCACAGGGAAACGAATTTTGGTCTCTTCGGTTAAACTTCTTTCAATAAGTCGCATAAACTGGTTGTAAAGTATGGCATCCTTTGTAATGTCGAATACACGATGTGAGATACGGTTGTCTTTTAATGTCGTTGCCAGTTCATCACATTTCTCACAATTATTTTTAGTAAAAAGGACCCGTTTTCCTTTGATCATTTTTTTTATGTCCTTGGCTTGTTTCTCATACGTAAAGTTGACGTTCCTTTTTTCTTTATTGATGATGAGGTCATAGGTGTATCTTGAAGGAGTATCTGTCAACTCAATTAGAGTGATCATTGGCACCTTTGCCTTGGGAGGGATGTCTTTAATGACAGGTTTTGAAGCACTTTTGCGGTAGCCTTCGGCATTGACCATAAAAAATACGTTCAAGGTATCTGTAGTTCTGTTTTCAGCGAAAAGGACAATACGTTTTCCGGACTTCTTTTCAGAAATTAAAACCTGTAGCTCCTGGGCATACATTTGAAATGATAAAAAAGCTAAAAAAGTAAATAGAATTTTACGTAACATAGGCAAGTCACAAATTTATGAATTACTACCTTTGTATCACAAATCATACCAATGGAATTAAACTTAAAGAAACCTATCTGCTTTTTTGACCTGGAAACAACAGGGATAAATGTAGCAACAGACCGAATTGTAGAAATTTCCATCTTAAAAGTCTTTCCCAATGGTAATAAAGAAAGTCATACCTGGCGTGTGAATCCGGAGATGCCTATTCCGGCAGTAGTATCTGCCATTCACGGAATAACAAACGAAATGGTAGCTAACGAACCTACTTTTCGCGAATTGGCCCCTAAGATCTATGCTTTGCTGAAAGACAGTGACCTGGGAGGGTTTAATTCCAATAGGTTTGACATTCCTTTATTAGCTGAAGAGCTATTGCGTGCGGAAATAGATTTTGATCTGAAAAAGGCACTGTCTGTAGATGTACAGACCATTTTTCATAAAAAGGAAAAACGTACCTTAGAAGCGGCGTATAAGTTCTACTGCGATAAAGACCTGGAAGATGCACACAGTGCTAAAGCAGATACAGATGCCACTTATGAGGTTTTAAAGGCGCAATTAGACAAATACGATGATCTTGAGAATGATGTGGCTTCCCTGGCGGTGTTTAGTTCTCATAAGAGTTTTGCAGATTTTGCCGGATATATTGGTTATAATAAAGAAAGAGAAGAGATCTTTAATTTTGGTAAACACAAAGGTGCCAAAGTAGAGGACGTCATGGAGAAAGAACCGGGGTATTTTGGCTGGTTACTCAATGCAGATTTCCCATTGTACACTAAGAAGGTCTTGACGCGCATTAAGCTTCAGAAATTAAATAACAAACTAGAGTAGTAATGAAGATCATATGTGTAGGCAGAAATTACGCTGCCCATATAGAAGAATTGGATAACGAAAAACCGGAAGATCCGGTATTGTTTTTAAAACCTGATACTTCCATTTTGCTCAAAAAACAACCCTTTTTCATACCGGATTTCTCTGAAGATGTTCACCATGAAGTGGAAATACTGGTAAAGATCAAAAAAATTGGAAAGCACATAGACCGTAAATTTGCACATAAATATTACGATGAAATTGGCTTGGGGATCGATTTTACGGCACGAGACTTGCAATCACAATTAAAAAGAAAAGGATTACCCTGGGAAAAAGCCAAATCATTTGATGGAGCAGCAGTAATAGGGAATTTTGTGCCAAAAACTACATTTAAGGATGTAAATGCTATAAATTTCAGCCTGAAAAAGAACGAAGAGACCGTTCAGCAGAGCAATACAGCTTTAATGTTGTGGAAAATTGATGAGTTAATCGAATATATTTCAAAATATTTTACTTTAAAGATTGGAGATATTATCTTTACCGGCACTCCGGCAGGAGTGGCTAAAGTAAACCCAAACGATAACTTAACCGGTTATATAGAAGAAAAGGAAGTCTTTTCTATAAAAGTTAAATAAATGAGTAGACATTATTCAAAAGAAAGTTTAAGCGTGGTTGCCGGTGGCGACTTAGAGTTTATGGCTGTGGTAGCAAAAACCTTTTTAGAGGAAATTCCTCCGGACCTGTATGCAATGGAGGAAGCCATTCACAACGACAATAAGGAATTGGCGTATCAATTTGCACACAAGATGAAACCCAATCTGGAAATGTTCGGCATTGATGTCCTTAAAGATATTACCACTATTGAGGCCTGGACGAGAACTTCCAAAAACAAAGCTGCGATTACTGCCAATCTGGAGAAAGTACTCACTTCGGTAAAGGCTGTTTTTAATGAGCTTAAAGAAGATTTTGATTTATAGATGCTTGCCGAAATTATCACTATAGGTGACGAAATTCTTATTGGTCAGATTGTAGATACCAATTCTGCTTACATTAGTAAAGAGCTTAATAAGATTGGAGTACAAGTACATCAGATCACTTCTATCCAGGACGATAAAGAACACATTTTAAAAGCGTTATCAGAAGCTAAAACCAGGGTGGACCTGGTATTGGTTACAGGGGGCTTGGGGCCAACCAAAGATGATGTTACCAAACAAACCTTTTGTGATTTTTTTGACGATACTTTGGTAGAAAACCCTGAAGTTTTGGAGCATATCAATATGTTGTTTTCAAAATACTTCAATAAAAAACCTTTAACAGCGAACTTACAACAGGCACTGGTGCCATCTAAAGCGGTAATACTAAAAAACCTGCATGGTACGGCACCGGGAATGTGGATGGAACAAAATGATGTGGTTTTTGTTTCAATGCCGGGCGTACCTTATGAAATGAAGTATTTGTTGCAAGATGAGGTCTTCCCGCGAATTATCGAAAAGTTCAGCACACCATTTATTTACCATAAGACATTATTGACCTATGGATTGGGTGAAAGCTCTATTGCAGACAGGATCGAGGATTGGGAAGATAACTTACCCAAACATATAAAACTGGCCTACTTACCTTCCCTGGGAAGAGTGCGTTTAAGGCTGTCCTCCAAAGGAACAGATGAAGGACTGTTAAAAAAAGAAGTAGATACCCGAATGGATGTACTTCACGGGCTATTGGAAGATATTGCGGTAGGCTATGAAGATGAGACCAGTATTGACCGCCGGATAGGAATATTATTAGTAAAAAAAGGACATTCACTCAGTTTGGCGGAAAGTTGCACAGGAGGTGCCATTGCTGAAAAAATTACGGCTAACGCGGGTGCTTCCGCATATTTTAAAGGTGGCATTATTCCTTATGAGACCGCAAAGAAAGTTTCTATCCTTGGAGTAGACGAAAAATTGATACAGGACCATACAGTAGTGAGTGCTCCTGTTGCCGAAGCGATGGCTACACATTCACAAAAACTATTTGGTACCGAATACGCTGTTGCTACGACAGGTATTGCAGGCCCAACAAAAGGAGACGGGAAAGATGAAGTAGGTACGGTGTATATTGCAATAGCAAGCCCCGGCAGTGTAATTTCGGAGAGATACAGTTTTGGAAAAGCAAGAGAAAGAGTAATAGAAAAGACGACTAACAAAGCGCTGGAAATGCTCCTAAAAGAAATTTTAAAAAACTAAAATTCTTTTGTTGGTCATCCCGATTAATTTTTTTAAATTTGCACCCTGTTTTAAAATAACTAAATAACAGTTTAAGCAATGTCAAGAGTTTGTGAGCTTACCGGAAAGAGAGCTATCGTTGGAAACAACGTATCTCACGCGATGAATAAAACAAAACGCAAGTTCAATGTGAACTTGGTTAAAAAACGTTTTTATATTCCTGAAGAAGACAAGTGGATGACGCTACGTGTATCTACTTCAGCATTAAAGAACATTAATAAAAAAGGGATCTCTGCAGTTATTAAAGAGGCTCGCGAAAAAGGTTTCTTAAACAAATAATTTGTAGCACCGCTAAAAGTCGAATACAATGGCTAGAAAAGGAAATAGAGTACAGGTAATTTTAGAGTGTACAGAACATAAAGAATCTGGACAACCGGGAACTTCTCGTTATATCACTACGAAAAACAAAAAGAATACTCCGGACAGAATGGAATTGAAAAAATTCAATCCTATCTTAAAGAAAATGACAGTTCATAAAGAAATTAAATAATTTAGAGCCATGGCAAAGAAATCAGTAGCATCGTTACAAACAGGATCCAAGCGATTAACAAAAGCCATTAAAATGGTAAAATCACCTAAATCAGGAGCATACACATTTGTTGAATCTATTATGCCTCCGGATGCGGTAAACGATTGGTTAAACAAAAAATAACAATTGCAGAAGTATAATAAGTAAAGCCACTTTTTTATAAGAGTGGCTTTTTCTATTTTGTATCTTTAGCCGTTTTCCCGACAAGCTGTATTCGGGCTTACAAAACAATCACCATAAACTAACAAAGCAGTATGAGCTTTTTTAAAAAAATATTTTCAAAAGATAAAAAGGAAACCCTGGATAAAGGACTGGAGAAATCTAAAAATTCTTTTTTTGATAAACTAAGTAAAGCAGTTGCAGGAAAGAGTAAAGTAGATGATGATGTCCTTGATAACCTTGAAGAGGTTTTAGTATCCAGTGATGTAGGCGTAAATACTACACTTAAAGTTATTGAGCGAATAGAAGAGCGTGTTTCCAGGGACAAATATCTGGGAACCGAAGAATTAAACAAAATTTTACGTGAAGAGATCGCCGGACTCTTAAGTGAGACCAATACAGGGAATGAAACCGAATTTGAAATTCCTAAAAGAGACACACCTTATGTTATTATGGTTGTGGGTGTTAATGGAGTGGGAAAAACCACTACGATCGGTAAGCTGGCGCATCAATTTAAAAAAGCTGGGAAGAAAGTCGTCCTGGGAGCTGCAGATACGTTTCGTGCTGCAGCCATCGACCAGCTTCAAATATGGGCAGACAGAACCGATGTCCCTATTGTTCGGCAGGAAATGGGCAGTGACCCGGCCAGTGTTGCTTTTGATACCTTACAAAGCGCTGTCAACCAGAAAGCAGATGTTGTGATCATCGATACTGCAGGTCGCTTGCACAATAAAGTAAATCTTATGAACGAGTTGACCAAAGTGAAGCGTGTCATGCAAAAAGTAATTCCGGATGCACCACATGACGTGCTATTGGTACTTGACGGCTCCACCGGGCAAAATGCTTTTGAACAGGCCAAACAATTTACCGCTGCTACCGAAGTAACATCATTGGCTGTAACCAAGCTCGACGGAACTGCAAAAGGCGGGGTTGTTATTGGGATCAGTGATCAATTTCAGATTCCTGTAAAATATATTGGAGTAGGAGAAGGTATTGAGGACCTTCAGGTATTCAACAAATTTGAATTCGTGGATTCGTTTTTTAAGTAGAGAAGTAAGTAGCAAGTAGTAAGAAGTAAGGATGGGTAAATCCAGGAGTTTTAAAGATTTAATTGTATGGCAAAAAGCACATCACCTTGTTCTTGAAATCTATAAAATGACATTAGAACTTCCTGAAAGTGAAAAATTTGGTATTTCAAATCAAATTAAAAGATCTTCTGTTTCAGTACCTGCCAACATTTCTGAATCATTTGGAAGAACTGGCCTAAAAGATAAAATTAGATTCTTGTACATTGCAAATGGTTCTCTTGAAGAGACTAAATATTTTCTTATCCTTATTGAAGAATTGAACTATATAAATACAAGTGACTTATTTACTAAAGCTGAAGAAGTATCCAAAATATTAAATTCTTATATAAACAAAATGAAAACAAGTTTATAAAACACTTAATTCTTACTACTTAATTCTTACTACTTAAACCCATATGCGAACAAAAACACTAAAAAAGAATACGATCAATGTCGTAACACTGGGCTGTTCCAAGAATACTTACGACAGCGAAGTGCTAATGGGGCAACTACGTGCCAACAATAAGGAAGTTGTTCATGAAGAAGAAGGCAATGTAGTGGTGATCAATACTTGCGGATTTATTGCTAATGCAAAGGAAGAAAGTGTAAATACTATTTTGGAATATGTTCAGAAAAAAGAAGAAGGCATCGTTGATAAGGTCTTTGTGACAGGTTGCCTTTCAGAACGCTACAAACCGGACCTTCAAAAAGAAATTCCCAATGTTGACCAGTACTTTGGCACTACTGAACTTCCGGGATTGCTAAAAGCACTGGGAGCAGACTATAAGCACGAACTCATAGGAGAACGACTTACAACCACTCCTAAGAATTACGCGTATCTGAAGATTGCGGAAGGCTGCGACCGCCCTTGTTCATTCTGCGCCATTCCTATTATGAGAGGAAAACACCGTTCCACCCCCATGGAAGACCTGGTGACCGAAGCTGAGAAACTTGCAGCAAATGGCGTGAAAGAACTGATATTGATCGCGCAGGACCTAACCTATTACGGACTTGACCTCTATAAAAAAAGAAACCTGGCCGAGTTACTTCAAAAACTGGTAAAAGTAGAAGGAATTGAGTGGATTCGTCTGCACTATGCATTTCCCACAGGTTTTCCAATGGATGTATTGGAAGTGATGCGCAATGAACCAAAGATCTGTAATTACCTGGACATTCCGTTGCAACATATCGCAGACCCTATTTTAAAATCGATGCGTCGCGGAACCACAAAAGCAAAAACAACAAAATTATTGGAAGAATTCAGGGCAGCAGTACCGCGAATGGCTATAAGGACGACCCTTATCGTCGGTTATCCGGGAGAAACCGAAGAAGATTTCCAAACTCTTAAAGATTGGGTAACAGCAATTCGTTTTGAACGCTTAGGCTGCTTCACTTATTCACACGAAGAAAACACACATGCGTATCAGTTGGAAGACGATGTGCCCGAAGAAGTGAAAATGGACCGTGCTAACCAGATTATGGAGATACAATCACAGATCTCCTGGGAGCTAAATCAACAGAAAATAGAGAAAGAATTCAGAGTGGTCATTGACCGCAAGGAAGGGAACTATTTTGTAGGCCGAACCGAATTTGACAGCCCCGATGTAGATAATGAAGTGCTGATCAATGCTGAACAAGGCTACCTTCGAACCGGAGAATTTTTCAATGTAAAAATTACTGCTGCGGAAGATTTCGATCTGTATGCAGAACTTGTTTAAGATAATTTTAGATTTTTACCAATAGGCTTTATTGTATATTTAAGAGTTGAATCTTGTATATGAATAAAGCGTTACTTTTTATACCCGATATTTCGGGTTTTACCCAATTTGTACAAAACACGGAAATTGAGCACAGCCAGCATGTTATTTCAGAATTGCTGGAAGTACTTATCAATGCAAATACACAAAACCTTCAACTTGCCGAAATAGAGGGAGACGCTTTGTTTTTCTATAAAGAGGACCCTGTACCGTCCCAGGAAAAGTTGTTAGCTCAAATTGAGACCATGTTCTCGGCTTTTTACAGCCACTTGAATATCTTGAAAAAGAACAGAATATGTAGTTGTAATGCTTGTGCTACAGCGCCAAACCTACAATTAAAGATCATTTCACATGCCGGTGAATTACAATTTATAGATGTAAAAGGAAACCGTAAGCCCTTTGGGAATGCTGTGATCGAAGCCCACAGATTACTAAAAAATTCCATAGACAGCGATAACTATGTATTGATCAGTAATGAGTTAATAGCTGGTATTGAGCTCCCGGTCGCATATAAGAGTAAACTGTTTAACTTCCACCAGGGAAGCGACACATACGATGCTAAAGAAATAGGTTACCAATATTCTAAAATTGAACCTTCAAAACTACAACTAAAGGCATTTGAAGAACCCAAATTTGTTTCTTTTGAAAAACCGCCAAACCTGACCTTTGAAAAAAACTTTCATGTCTCCGCTGAGGTATTACTGGAACATATTACCAATTATAAATATAGGCATGACTGGGCAGAGGGTGTAGATGAATTTGTATACAACGAGAACGAAGTGACCCGTTTAGGTACAGAACATATTTGTGTGATAAATGGAAAACATCTTAATTTCATAACTGTTACTAAAAAAGGAAAGCCAGGTCAAATTGTATATGGAGAATTAACAGAAAGTCCTCCTCCGGTAGATCAATTGTATCAATTTTTTATTATTACCCCTGTTTCTGAAAAAGAGTGTTTATTGAACGTTGAGACCTATTGGAAGGCAAAGTCACCTTTGAAAAAACTCCTGATCGCATTATTTGTAAAAAGAATATTTATTAAAAATACCGAAAAGGCAATTCAGAGATTACAATTATTTTTAGATAAGGGCGTTTTATAACGATGCACTTGAAAAACTAACAACCTTTAAATAATACACTATGCGATCTTTTATTTCACTTCTGTTTTCAATGGTATTGCTTATCTCATGTAAATCCGATACCAAAAAAGAGGCCCCAGTTACTTCTTCTGAAGTAAAAGAAGCTTCGCTTCAAACATTGGATAATCCGGTTACCGGAAATAGTTCTTTACCACGCCTTTATAGCAATGGAGACAACCTTTTTATGTCGTGGATAGAAAAAGATTCCTTAGCGGTATTGAAATATTCCGTTTTGGAGAATGGAACATGGAGAGATCCGGAAGATATCCTGTCCGGAAAGGACTGGTTTGTAAATTGGGCTGATTTCCCTGCTTTGGCAGAGAACAATGGAAATATTTTGACCAGCTTTCTTCAGAAGTCGGCCAATGGAAAATACACCTATGATGTAAAACTTAACTTATATAATTCAGAAAAGAACCAGTGGAAGAAAAATTTTATCCTCAATGATGATGGTACGCAAAGTGAACACGGGTTTGTTTCTATGATGCCATATGTAGCTGACTCCTTCGTTGTTACATGGCTGGATGGAAGAGAAACTGTCGGTGAAGAACATGGAGGTGGAGCAATGACTCTACGAGCAGCTATTGTTTTTGAAGATGGAACGATCGATCATGACACATTACTGGACGAAAAAGTCTGCGATTGTTGTCAAACAGGTATGGCTATAGGCCCTAACGACCAGATTATTGTTGCTTACAGAGACCGAAGTGAAGGTGAAATACGTGATATTTCAGTAGTAATCTGGCAACGCGATACAGGTTGGTCAAAACCAAAAACGATTGGAAACGATAATTGGAAAATTGACGGATGCCCCGTAAACGGGCCTTCAATAGCTGCTAAAGAAAATACAATTGCAGTTGCCTGGTTTACCGCTGCCGAAGAAATTGCAAAAACGAATATTGCCTTTTCCGAAGATAATGGAGTAACATTTAAGCCTCCTTTAAGAATCGATAACGGTGACGCCATTGGAAGAGTAGATGTTGCAATGCTTTCTGAAACCGAAGCTGCAGTAACCTGGATGGAGCCGGAAGGAGAGGATACCTTGATACAATTACAAAAGGTGAGCTCAGATGGAACAAAGGGAGAACTGGTCACTGTTGCCAAAACAAGTGCCGAGCGTAACAGCGGATTTCCACAACTGGAAATAGCAGGTGATACGGCTTATCTTGCCTGGACTTCTGTTTCGG
>JANQOS010000144.1 GCA_028285705.1 Altibacter sp. | reverse complement strand
TTGTATTGAGCTACCGCTGTTCTATTCCCAGAAATATCATAACTCGTCCATTTTCCCTGAAGTTTATTGTCCTTTGTGTAAAAACCTGTTTGAGAAATAACTCCATTGTCATGATAAAGTGTAGCTTCAATCACATCACCTTTCAATGTATAAGTGTCCTCTTTTACTTCTTGTCCAAATGCTATTCCCGTAAAAAGGAGGATAGCCAATATCATAATCGTTTTTTTCATATCAAATAGCATTTCATTAATAACTCAAATATACAAAATACATAACAATTATGAAATGTTTAGATAACATTAAATTTACATTAACTTTATAAATATCTGATCTTCAGTTATATAAAAATTAAAATTTAACATTGAAAGTTGTAAAAAAATTATAGCATTCTTAATGTTTTTTTAATATTCTCTTTACTCTAACACTATCTATGTGTATTTTATTTGTAGCACATCTTTTAAATATCGTTTAGTTTTTGTCAACTTGATTTTAAAAGTGTAGGGCTACCCGTTTGGGTAGCCTTTTTCATTGAAAAAAACATTTTTTAGAGCTCATTTAAAATTCTTTTTTTGTTTACGTGTCCTTAACATTAACTTAACATTAATGTTGGTTATTTGCAGCGACAAAAACTATAAACGATTTTAAATGAGACTACAATACCTAGTCTTTGCAGTAGTTGTTTTCTCTTTATTTACTGCAAATTCCCAAGAAGTCACAGAAACAAAATTTGGAAAAGGAATGCTCAATCTGGTTGCTAAGGATAGCTCCTGGAGTGTTAAATTTGCGCCACGTATTCAATTTAGGGCCACGTCTCAATGGGACCATGACGGGGATACATATGGTAAACCCGAACAAAACTTTTTGATTCGAAGAGCCCGCTTAAAATTTAATGGTTTTGCTTTTTCTCCAAAATTAAAATACAAAATAGAACTTGGGCTATCTAATAGAGATATCTCCGGTGCCAATCAGTTTAACAGTAACGCGCCTAAATATATTTTAGATGCAGTTATCATGTGGAATTTTTACGAAAATTTTGAACTATGGGCAGGACAAACCAAACTTCCGGGCAATGTGGAGCGTGTTGTTTCATCGGGGAATCTTCAGTTGATCGACCGTTCTTTACTAAATAGCCGTTTTAATATTGATCGTGATTTAGGAATACAGGTACGTCACCATACAATGCTTTCTGAAAAATTCATGATTCGTGAAAAATTAGCTCTTTCTCAAGGGGAAGGACGTAATATAACCTCCGGGAATCTGGGTGGCCATCAATACACTGCAAGACTGGAACTGCTTCCTTTCGGGAAATTTAAAAGTAAAGGAGATTATACTCAAAGCGATCTAAAACGTGAACAATCTCCAAAGCTAATGTTAGGAGTAACGTACGACTATAATCAAGATGCCGTAAAAACCCGTAGTAATCAGGGTTCTTATATGTTTACCTCCACAGGTTTTTACGAAACAGACATCACTACACTTTTTGTCGATGCCGTATTCAAATACAAAGGGTTCTCTTTTATGGGAGAATTTGCCAATCGCGATGCGGATGCTCCTGTTGCTGTTGAAGCGGACGGAACCCCGGCTGTAGATGAAGACGGGAATCCTACTGATGACATTGTGGTAATAGGAAATGCCATCAACCTCCAAGCCGGGTATTTATTTAACAACAACTATGAAGTAGCGGGAAGGTTCACATCTTTAGATTTTGACGATGTTACCGGGAGAGCCATGCAAGAACAATACACCTTAGGTGTTTCAAAATATATAGTGGGTCATAAATTGAAAGTTCAATCTGATGTTAATTACACTACTGTAGGAGGGAATAAGGACAATATTGAATTTAGATTAGGCTTTGACCTGCATTTTTAAATGATAATAGATAACAATTTGGTAACAATCAAACTCATTTTAATTGAGACATTTGCACCACAATTAACTACTAATTACAATGGATAATATTTATTTGTTAATGCTTGTTGCCCTTGCTGCACTAGCTGTTGCCGACCTTGTTGTTGGCGTAAGTAATGATGCTGTTAACTTTTTAAATTCAGCAATTGGTTCTAAAGCAATTTCTTTTAGAACTATCATGATTGTAGCCAGTTTAGGGATTTTTATAGGGGCGGTTTTCTCTAGTGGAATGATGGAGGTAGCCCGTAAAGGTATCTTTATACCCGGGGAATTCTATTTTGAAGAGATCATGATCATCTTCATGGCAGTAATGATAACCGATATATTGCTGTTAGATTTCTTTAACACCTTAGGGATGCCAACTTCTACAACGGTTTCGATTGTTTTTGAATTACTGGGAGCAGCGGTTGTTATGGCCTTGATAAAAATTAGTGTTTCAGATTCTCAAACGTTTGCAGATATTGGAAGTTATATAAATACTGCTAAAGCAACAGAGATCATATCCGGTATCCTTCTTTCGGTTATTATCGCATTTAGTGTAGGAGCCCTGGTACAATGGTTATCTCGTTTGATTTTTACATTTCACTACGAGAAAAAGATCAAAAACTTTGGAGCTTTGTTTGGCGGAGTAGCTTTAACCGCTATTGGGTATTTCATATTTATGAAAGGATTAAAAGGAACGCCATATTATGGTGACTTTAAAGGTATTTTGGAAGAACAAACGTTATTGCTTGTTGCCGGAAGTTTTGTTTTCTGGACATTGTTCTCTTTCCTCTTTATGAAAATTTTCAAGAAAAGCATTCTCATATTTGTTATTGCTATCGGGACCTTTGGTTTGGCACTGGCTTTCTCCGGAAATGACCTTGTAAACTTTATAGGTGTTCCTATGGCTGCATACCACTCTTATGAAGCATGGGTAGCATCCGGTGAATCTGCCATGACATTTTCAATGGATGTGCTTGACAAGAAAGTACCGGCGGAACCATTATTATTATTTATTGCCGGAGGAGTAATGGTTGTTACACTTTGGTTCTCTAAAAAGGCCCGTACTGTTGCAGATACCGAAATTGGTCTATCCAGACAAGGGGAAGCCTATGAAAAGTTTAATCCTAATATGTTGTCACGAGCTGTTGTAAAAGGAAGTACAAGGCTTGTCTCTATACTTGGTGCAGTCATTCCAAAATCTACACAGGATAAAATTAATTCTA
This sequence comes from Altibacter sp., assembly GCA_028285705.1. Classification (GTDB taxonomy): domain Bacteria; phylum Bacteroidota; class Bacteroidia; order Flavobacteriales; family Flavobacteriaceae; genus JANQOS01. The sequence continues at coordinate 15,545 of JANQOS010000144.1, read as the reverse complement.
GTTTTGAAAAACCAGTAGTTAACCTGCCAAAGCATAAAACATACGAATTACCTGCGTTCGATATGATCCGTGCTTCCATCAACTTGATGGTAGCTGGTGTCCTTATCTCCATTGCAACTTCTATGAAATTGCCTCTATCTACCACATATGTAACCTTTATGGTAGCTATGGGAACCTCTTTGGCAGACAGGGCCTGGGGGAGAGAAAGTGCCGTATATAGAGTTGCCGGTGTATTAAATGTAATAGGCGGCTGGTTTTTTACTGCCTTTAGTGCTTTTGTTGCTGCAGGTACGTTAGCCTATATTATTTATCTGGGCAAAGGCGTTGCAATTGCAATATTATTGTTATTAGCTATAACACTATTGATTAGAAACTATATTTCGCATAAAAAGAGATCAAACGCAATTATTCCTGCAGATGGATTGAAAAAGGCGGAAAGTAGCACAGTACAAGGAATTATTGAAGAGAGCGCAGACAATGTATCCAAAGCAGTTTCAAGAACCAATAAGATCTATTCTTCGATCATTAGCGGTTTGGCAAAACAAGATGCCGGGAAATTGAAAAAGAGTAAAGAGCGTGTTAACAAACTAAGTGATGAAGTTGATGAATTACGTGATAATATCTTCTATTTCATTAAGAATCTGGACGAGACCAGTGTACGAGGTAGCAACTTCTATATTCTAATTTTGGGATATCTCACAGATGTAACTCAATCTTTAGAGTATATAGCCAAGGTTAGCTACAAACATATCAATAATAATCATAAGGCTTTACGCTTTAATCAAATTAAAGACCTACAGGAAATTGACTCTTCTTTTGAGCATCTTTTAAAAGATATTGAATCGATTTTCGACAATCGTGAATTTGAAAAGCTAGATGACATTCTTGTTAGAAAAAGCAGAGCTTATGATGACCTTTCCGAAATGATCGAAAAGCAGATCACCAGAACCAGAACGGAAGAATCCAGTCCTAAGAACACTACACTCTATTTTAGCCTGTTATTAGAGACCAAAGATCTGGTAACTGCGCTAATGAATTTAATGGAGGAATACTATAAAAGTTATAATAAAGGGTAGACCCTGTTCTTCTCAAAACAACAAAACCCTCACAAATGATTGTGGGGGTTTTTATTTACCCCCATTCCCTAAAAGGGTATCTCGTTGGCCGTATAATAGCTCTGCAATAGTAATAAGCTTCTTAATAGTGTCATTTACATTATCGTTATCGTTCACCAGAGAAGAACCCATGTCTACAGTAATAAGATTATCCCTTATCAATGTATTGATAGACTCATTTGTTTGATGAATTTCATTTCGGGCTTCTTCTTTCAACGCTAACAACTTACTATAATATTCTTCCTTTTCTTCTTGTGTTCGGAATAAGTAAATAACACGTAAGACCTTAGCGATCTTCTTTCTAAACTTGTCATATTCTTTACGAATGTACTTATTGTCGGAGTTTAAATAAGCAGAAACATTTCTTCCTAATGCATAAACATTTCTAATGATCTCAACCATCTTCCTGTTTGCAAGCTTTATTTCAGAAATCTGATTATTTTGACTTTCATTTAACTTTAACATGCTTTGACCTCTCGTTGCATAACTAATTATCTCTCCATAGATTTTCTTAACTTTAGTATAATAAAGCTCATCTACATTAGCTTTCATATCTTCTTTAGAATGCTTCACAATCTTTTTGATCTTCACATCAGATTTAATATCCTCTCTATGGATATTAAGCGCATGTGCAACAATTTCGAATATGGCGTTTTTATATAGATATTTAGATTCATTTATCAATGAAATAATGAGCGTTTCGGGGTATTTTAATACTTCTTTAGTTAAAAATTTGGGTTCATCTATTTCTTTTGAAGGTTCAACTTTGACAGGGACCATTCTTTCAACAATTTTTGCTATTGGTTTTACAAACCACAGTAACAAAAATGTATTCGAGATATTAAAAATGGTGTGAAACAAAGAAATAGCCACCGGTATTGCCCCTGCGCTTACATAAGGTGAATCGGACCCGGTCTGTAAGACGACCCAGGTCACTAACTTTAAAAAGGGGTAGAATAAGATCAATACCCATAGCACCCCTATAATATTGAACAACAGGTGTGCCCTTGCTGTTCGTTTTGCATGAAAATTTGCAACTACTGCCGCCAGATTTGCAGTAATTGTTGTACCTATATTTTCTCCTAAGACCATTGCAGCGGCCAATTCAAAAGGAATCCATCCCTGTGCTGTCATGATAAGTGTGAGTGCCATGGTTGCGCTGGAAGATTGTATAATTACCGTTAATAAGGTTCCTATCAACAGGAAAATCAACACCGACCAAAACCCCAAATCCGTATAATGAGTTAAAAATTCAAGAATCTCCGGATTTTGTTTTATATCCGGCACAGCATCTTTTAAAAACTGAAGCCCAATAAAAAGTACTGAAAAGCCAATAATGAAAATCCCCCAATTCTTAATGCTTTCCCTTTTTGCAAATGTAAATGCAAAACCAAAGCCAACGAGGGGCAGAGCAATTGCACTCATACTTACTTTAAACCCTAATATTGTGATAAGCCAGGCCGTAATCGTAGTTCCTATATTGGCCCCCATAATAACACTTATAGACTCTGTAAGAGTTAGTAATGAAGCATTAGAAAAGCTTACCACCATGAGGGTCGTTGCAGAAGAAGATTGAATTATTGATGTAATAAAAAACCCTGTAAAGATTCCCAGAAACCTGTTAGAGGTCATGGTGGCAAGTATCTTTCGCATTCTGTCACCTGCCAGGTTCATGAGTGCATCACTCATTACCTTCATTCCAAAAAGAAACAGCCCTAATGATCCAAACAATTGTAATAAATCAGTAAAGCTATAATTCATATATCGTAGTTTTTGTCACTATAAATGTATTGATTATCTTATCCTTCAAAATGATAAATATCATATAATGAGGCTTCTAATTTATTTCATAACAATTTTTACTACTTTTTATTCAACGGGTCAAAATTTAACCGGCCCTCAACTACTTACTAAAAGTATTGAATACCACGACCCAAAAGGAAACTGGAATTCATTCAATGGAGTTTTATTTGTTACTATGGAAACCCCCGGGAATTCCAATAGAGATAGTGAAATAAGAATCGATCTTCCTAAAGAATATTTTTATGTAAAAGCAATAAGAGATACAATCATTACAGAATATACTTTAGATAAAGATATTTGCACTATAGGATTCAATGGGAATACAGATCTTTCCGAAGCAATTCTCAAAGAACATAACTTGAGTTGTGACAGAGCGCGGCTATATAAGAATTACTATACTTATTTGTACGGCCTGCCCATGAAACTGAAAGACCCCGGAACTATCGTTTACGAGAAAGTAGAACAAAAGAAATTTAAAGGTAGAGATTATCTGGTTTTAAAAGTAAGTTATGATGAAACCGTAGGTAAAGATGTTTGGTTCTTTTACTTTGATCCTGAAACCTATGCAATGGAAGTCTATCAATTCTTTAAAGGAAATCCTGCCAAGGAAGGAAAAAATACCGGAGAATATATTTTGCTAACCGAAGAAGTTGTTGTTAACGGAATTAAAATGCCAAAGAACAGGGCATGGTATTATAATAAAGATGATAAATACCTGGGTACTGACAAATTAAGGCAATAAAAAAGGAAGGCTATTTGCCTTCCTTTTTACAATTAAAACACTTAAAATTTAAGACCCACACATCAAGCAATCATCATCTTCATCTGCAGTACGAGACTTAGTTAACATTTCACGCAGTTCCTGTGGCGTCAACGGTTTGTTGGATACGGCCGAAGTCGCATCTACCGTAGTCGCTTCAGCTGTGGCAACGGGTTCTTTCTTTGTTTCACTTTTAAGCGTAAACTTAATGGCATCCACGGCACTTTTAGTACGTAAGTAGTACATTCCCGTTTTTAAACCACTCTTCCAGGCATAAAAATGCATCGAGGTTAACTTCGCAAAGTTCGCATTCTCCATAAACAGGTTCAGTGACTGCGACTGGTCGATAAAATACCCTCTATGGCGAGACATATCAATGATGTCTTTCATACTTAATTCCCAAACGGTCTTATACAGTTCCTTTAGATCCTGCGGTATAATATCTACATTTTGGATAGAACCATTAGCGCGCATGATCTCTTCTTTAAGATCGTCGTTCCATAATCCCAGCTTCACCAGGTCTTCCAACAAATGTTTGTTCACAACGATAAATTCTCCGGAAAGTACTCTACGTGTATAGATATTTGAAGTATAAGGCTCAAAAGCTTCATTATTTCCTAAAATTTGTGAAGTTGACGCTGTTGGCATAGGTGCTACCAATAATGAATTACGCACTCCGTGTTTCTTCACGTCTTTTCTCAATTTCGTCCAGTCCCAACGACCGCTTAATTCTTCGTCCTTCACTCCCCACAGGTTGTGTTGGAACAATCCTTCAGAGATAGGAGATCCTTTATAGCTTTCATATGTTCCGTCTGCTTTGGCTTCTTCCATAGAAGCAGAAACTGCAGCAAAATAAAGGGTTTCAAATATTTCCTGATTCAGCTTTTTAGCTTCATCGCTTGTAAACGGCAGGCGCATTAAAATAAAAGCATCTGCCAATCCTTGTACTCCCAAACCTACCGGGCGATGGCGGAAATTTGAGTTTTGTGCTTCAATAACCGGATAGTAATTTCTGTCTATAACACGGTTTAGGTTTTTGGTCACTCGTTTTGTTACGCGAAATAATTCTTTGTGGTCAAACTCCCCGTTCTTTACAAACATAGGTAATGCGATGGATGCCAAATTACATACCGCTACTTCATCCGGGGAAGTATACTCCATGATTTCCGTACACAGGTTGGAAGAGCGGATAGTTCCCAAATTCTTTTGGTTGCTCTTTCGGTTCGCTGCATCTTTATATAGCATATATGGAGTCCCTGTTTCAATCTGGGATTCCATGATTTTTTCCCAAAGTTCACGTGCTTTAATGGTCTTACGTCCTTTGTTATCAGCTTCATATTTTTCATAGAGTGCTTCAAACTCGTCTCCATGGCAATCAAACAAGCCCGGACATTCGTTGGGGCACATTAAGGTCCAATCACCGTCTTCCTGTACACGCTTCATAAACAGGTCCGGGATCCACATTGCATAGAATAGGTCTCGGGCACGCATCTCTTCTTTTCCGTGATTTTTCTTTAAATCCAAAAAGTCGAAAATATCTGCGTGCCAAGGTTCTACATAAATAGCAAACGAACCTTTGCGCTTTCCTCCTCCTTGATCTACATAACGCGCGGTATCATTAAACACACGAAGCATAGGAACAATTCCGTTGGATGTTCCATTGGTTCCTGAGATGTAGGACCCGGTTGCCCGAATGTTATGGATAGACAATCCAATACCTCCGGCAGATTGTGAGATTTTTGCAGTCTGCTTCAGTGTGTCGTAGATACCGTCAATACTATCGTCTTTCATTGTTAATAAGAAACAAGAAGACATTTGTGGTTTTGGTGTACCACTATTGAATAAAGTAGGTGTTGCATGTGTAAAGAACTTTTTCGACATTAATTCGTACGTTTCTTTTACCGCTGCCAAATCGTCTAAATGAATTCCAACAGAAACACGCATTAGCATATGTTGAGGCCGTTCAACAATTTTGCCATTCAGTTTTAATAAGTAAGAGCGTTCCAGGGTTTTAAAGCCAAAATAGTCATACCCGAAATCGCGATTGTATATAATGGTTGAATCCAGATCGTCTGCATTTTCCTTGATCACTTTGTATACCTCATCGCTTAATAAAGGAGCTTTTTTGCCTGTACGGGGATTTACATATTCGTACAGGTCTGTCATTACTTCAGAAAAGGTTTTCTTCGTATTCTTATGTAAGTTAGAGACTGATATACGTGCAGCAAGGCGTGCATAATCCGGATGTGAAGTGGTCATAGTAGCAGCAACCTCAGCTGCTAAATTATCCAGTTCACTTGTAGTTACACCATCGTACAAACCTTCAATAACACGCATTGAAATCTTTACAGGATCTACCAATTCGTTAAGCCCATAGCATAATTTACGTACTCTTGCTGTGATCTTATCGAACATTATGGGTTCTTTGCGGCCGTCTCTCTTAATTACATTCATTCTGTTCTTTCTTTATGAGGTTATTTAATTTTTTCAAAAAAAAGCTGCGGTGAAGTTGTTAAACCACACACAATCAGCAATATGTTATAAAAAGTCCGCCTCTTGGGGAGGAAGCGGGCTTTTTTAAAAATCTGCGTCGAAACTAATTTTGTTAGACTCTTTGTCTTTGTTGGTCACACCGGCTTTTTGATATTCGGAAACACGTTTCTCAAAGAAGTTCGTTTTTCCTTGTAGGGATATCATATCCATAAAGTCAAATGGATTGGTGGCGTTAAATTCTTTTTCACATTCCAGTTCTACCAAAAGGCGGTCCGTTACAAACTCAAGATATTGGGTCATGAGCTTTGCATTCATTCCAATGAGGCTAACCGGAAGTGATTCGGTAATAAATTCTCGTTCAATGTTTAGTGAATCCACAATAATTTCGCGGATACGCTCTTTTGGTACTTTATTTACCAAATGATTATTGTGCAGATGTACGGCAAAGTCACAATGTACACCTTCATCACGGGATATCAATTCGTTAGAGAACGTCAACCCGGGCATTAACCCTCTTTTCTTCAACCAGAAAATTGAGCAAAAGGCACCACTAAAGAAAATCCCTTCCACTGCTGCAAAAGCAATTAAGCGCTCGGCAAAGCTTGGACTTTCAATCCACTTAAGTGCCCAATCTGCTTTCTTTTTAATCGCCGGAAAGTTTTCAATGGCATTAAAAAGCTGGTCTTTTTCTTTGTCATCCTTTACATAGGTATCAATAAGTAAGGAATAGGTTTCACTGTGGATGTTTTCCATCATGATTTGGAAACCGTAGAAAAATTTAGCTTCACTGTACTGAACTTCGTTCACGAAATTTTCGGCTAAATTTTCATTTACAATGCCGTCACTGGCAGCAAAAAATGCAAGAATATGCTTAATGAAATAGCGCTCGTCATCATTCAATTTAGCGGTCCAATCTGTAAGATCCTGATGTAAATCTATCTCTTCTGCAGTCCAAAAACTGGCCTCAGATTTTTTGTACCATTCCCAAATATCATGATGTTGAATGGGGAAGATAACAAATCTATTCTTATTCTCTTGTAAAATGGGTTCCACTGCGCTCATTGTCCTTAGTTTTAAAATTTTTAATTGGTTTCTCCTTACTAGGGACTAACAAATATGAAAAAATTTAAAGCCAAAAACTGAAAAATCGAGTTTAGGTTTTCAACAAAGTTTTCAACACGTATATTTTATAAGTGTTCTTATAATTTCGTTAAAAAATACATTTAATTATTTGATTATTAGATGTTTACAATTTTTAAAAAAGATTATGAACAATCTTGCGATTAGTCGTTGAAAACCTCCTAAGTGTTCCATTTTATAGTGTATGAACAAAGGTTTTGATAACCTTTTCATAACATTAATTTTTTAACAAAATCAAGAAGGTAATTTTTGAATTATTTAAAAATTATTCGGCAGATTTTAATTTTTTAAAGCAAAAAAACCGTCTCCAAAAATTTCAGAAACGGTTCTTAAAAATAATTCAGAAATATTTTACCCCAGATCTTCCGTGTCTAGTTCACCAATAGCATCCCATGTTTCGTCTACATCCATATTGGTCCCTGTAGCCTTTATATAAAAACGCCCTTCTTCCATAAATTCAATAGTGCTTCGGCCATTGTCCTTTCGATATTCCTCAACAGCTTTTACTCCATTCTTTTTAACGGTTCTTCGGATTTTATACTCGTTTTCTTCCTCAAACTCCTGTGAAAATAACATCCGCATCCCGGCAGTGGCAGCAGCTCCCATTTGACCGGCTCCATCGATCACTTCAATTTTGAACTTTTTAGATTTATCCTCATTGGCATAGGTTGCCTCTATTGAAGCTATTTGAACCATCCCCATCTGGCCTGCTTTAAAACTAATGCGTTTCATTCCATCCACTTCATCCGGAAGCCATTCTTTTAATTCTTCGTTAGTAAGAGGTTCCTCCTTTTGGAGTTCTTTAATGTCGTCCTGCATTTTATTTAATTCCTTTACTGCCTTAGTAGTATTGGAAACATTTTCCTTCGTTTCTTTTATTTTCTTTGTTACCGGATTTTCGCAAGCAATGAACGTTGTGATTACAAACACTGCAAAGAGTAATTTTTTCATAATTGTCGTTATTGGTTAATGATTGTTTTAATCAAATACTAAGATATTAATTATCAGTGAACTAATTATCCCCCATATGGGTAATTTCCAGTTTTGGATAGTATAAAAGTAAAACAGGAGCGTTCTTCAAATCATTACAATTGTAACAAATGATAGAAGATATGTAACAAATACTTAAAATTACTGTAGAAAACGGGTTTTCCGGGACTTATAATTTAACTGCAACCTTCTCCAGTTCGGCATACCAGTTTTCACCAAACTTTCGTATAAGCGCTTCTTTTACAAATTTGTAAACCGGAACTTTTAATTCTTTCCCCAATGAACAGGCATCATTACAAATAGGCCATTTATGGTAGTTTACAGCGGCAAACTCACTATAATCTTGTACTCTTACAGGATATAAGTGGCAGGAAATTGGTTTTCTAAAATCCACTTCGCCAGCATTATACGCATCCTCAATTCCACAACTTGCAGTCCCGTTTTCAGTGAAAGTAACATAAACACACTCTTTCCCATTGACCAGGGGAGTTTCCAATTCGTCCTGCTGAGAAATAATATGCGTTCCTTGCTCTTCAATAGCAGTAATGCCTTCTTCTCGAAGAAACGGTTTAACTTTGGGGTAAATCTCCTTGAGAATTTTGACCTCTTCCTGTGTTATGGGCGCTCCGGCTTCTCCTTCAATACAGCATGCACCTTTGCATGCGCTTAAATTGCACACAAAATCTTTTTCTATTATGTCTTCAGAAATAATTGTTTTACCCAGTTGAAACATTTGGCAAATATAGTTTGTTTTTACTATTAATTTCTGAAGTGGTCCGGTTATAATTTAACCGCACAACATAGTAATTAGCTGGGGGATAATTCCTAATTTTGCCGTTTGAAAACACATTAGAAATGAATTTCAGCTTCAAAGAAATAGCGACCGCCACTATGGTGCTTTTTGCAGTAATTGATATTGTTGGAAATATTCCCATAATTATATCACTACGTGAAAAAGCAGGTCATATTCATAGTGAAAAAGCATCTATTGTCGCAGCAGTAGTAATGATCGTCTTCCTGTTTTTAGGAGAGCGTATTTTAAGCCTTATAGGTATAAATGTAAATGAATTTGCTGTTGCAGGTGCTTTCATCCTCTTTTTCCTTGCTATAGAAATGATACTGGGTGTAACGTTGTTTAAAGAAGAGGATAGCAGTCCGGACCTTGCTGCTATTTTCCCATTAGCATTCCCTATGCTTGCAGGGCCGGGTAGCTTAACTACATTACTTTCATTAAGAGCGGAATACAGTATTGAAAATATAATTGTTGCAATTATTGTAAACGTTACGGTAATTTATATAGTGCTTAAGACCTCAGCAAAATTACAGAGGGTTTTAGGGAAGAACGGTATTACCATCATAAGAAAAGTCTTTGGAGTAGTTCTTCTTGCTATTGCAGTAAAGCTTTTCGCATCTAATATTCAGGAATTATTTAATTAAATTGTATGAAGATCTTCACTTATATACTTATTGCAATCGCTATAGGGCTCATTATTTTCAATGCAACAAAACTTGACTTTGACAACCTCTTTGAGGGTGATAGTACCATTGCTGCAATTAGTATCCTGGCAGCTGCCTGTGCTATCTTGCTGCTATTGATCTTACGAACATCACAGCGTATTGCCAGAAAGAAAAAATAAAGAGTTTTTGCAGTATCTTATTTGCTTTCCAGTTCCAATACTTTTGAAAGCATCAGATCGCCTTCGTTTAAAATATGCTCATATGCGTTTGGCCCAAATAATTGCTGAGCTATATTAGCTTTGAGTGCTTTTTTAAGTTCTTCTGAGTACTCACTCATATCGATCTGCGCCTCATTGAACCTGGAATACACAATGAAGTCTTCAGCCAAAGCATTTTCTATATTATAGTTGTCGACAAAATCTTTAAAGGTCATCCCTTCAAAGACCTTTCTGTTCTTTTCAAGGTATTCAAAAATGAAATAGCTCATAAAACCACTTCGGGATAGATATTGAAGCGTTTCATTTTCAACACTTGTATCTTTAGATACAAATACATCCGGAATGATCCCTCCGCCTCCATATACTACTTTCCCCTTTGGAGTTACAAATTTTAGAGAATCTGCTACTTTAATACTATCTACATTTCTTAACTCACCATTTTTATAGCGTTTTTCATAATCTTTGTAATATGCTTCGTTCCCATTTCCATAGGGTTTTTGAATGGAACGCCCTGTTGGAGTATAGTAACGGGCAATGGTCAATCTCACAGCACTGCCATCTCCCAGAGACATCTCACGCTGCACCAATCCTTTCCCAAAAGAACGGCGTCCAATGATTGTACCTTTATCATTATCCTGTAATGCCCCCGCTACAATTTCACTAGCCGAAGCTGAATTCTCGTTGATTAGGACATACAACTTTCCATCTTCAAATTCTCCTCGCCTAGTTGCATAGGTCCTGTTTTCTTCACCACTTTTGTTTCGGGTAATGAGAATTAATTTATCGTCTTCCAAAAATTCATCTATTATTCTTTCGGCAGTAGAAATATATCCTCCCGGGTTATTCCGCAGGTCTAGTACCAGCTTTGAAATTCCGTCATCGGTCAATGCTTCAAGTGCTTTTTTAAATTCGTTGTAGGTAGTTTCAGAAAAACGATTGATCTTTATATAGCCAATATCATCTGTTAATTTATAGGAAGCATCAACACTTACCAACGGAACTTCCTTTCGTTTCACTCTAAAGTCGAGCAACTGTTCCTCTCCTTCACGATATACTTTTAAATCGACCTTGGTATTTATTTCGCCTTTCAGATAGGCGGTAATACTATCTCTTTCCAGATTTTCTCCAAATAGCTTTTTCCCGTCAGCATATAAAATCCGGTCTCCACCCTTAATTCCAACCTTTGCTGCCGGCCCACCTTCAATGGCCCGAATCACCGCAATAGAATCATTATAAGTGTAAAAGCTAATCCCGATCCCAACGAAGTTACCGCGCATATCATCTGCATTTTCCTCATAATCGTCTACAGGAATATATACCGAATGCGGATCCAGGTTTTCCAGAATTCCGTTAACGGTCACATCTACAATACTGTCTGTGTTTACATTATCGACATATTCATAATCTATATAATCAATAAGGCGGTTGAGCTTATCTTTTTTTGAATTTGTTGCGAAGATCTTTTCGGTAGTATCATTAAAGTTGAGTTTGGAACCTATAAAAACACCTGCTGCAACTGCAACACCCACAATTAACGGTACGTATTTTTTTTGAAATCCCATCCTCTGCTTATACTTCTTTAATGTGTGTTATACTAACTCCTGCCTTCTCTAAAAATTTTACTCCGGAATTATCTTTATACTCCTGCAAATATACCAAACGCTTTATCCCGGCCTGGTGAATCAACTTACTACATTGCTGGCAAGGTGACATGGTTATATACAAGGTCGCGCCGTGACAAGATTGTGTTGAAGAAGCTACTTTTGATATTGCATTGGCTTCGGCATGAAGCACATACCACTTGGTATACCCTTCTTCATCTTCACAAATATTTTCGAAACCTGTTGGAGTTCCATTGTATCCGTCACTAATAATCATTTTATCTTTCACAATAAGTGCGCCAACTTGTTTCCTTTTGCAATAAGAAAGTTTACTCCACTCCAACGCCATACGCAAATAAGCGACATCGTATTTTTGTTGTTTCTTCTGGCTCATACATAGTAATAAGTTGCGAAATTAAGCGGAAGTTACACCCTATCAAAAAATGTAGGTGTTAAATGTATACAAAAATTTGCCTTTTTTTAAAAAAACCAATTTTCAATTAGCATGGGAATTACCATCCCTATCACTATGGAAGACACCACCAACACCCAATCCCTCTTGTTAAATCGGAACAGCATCTGAAAAACAAATGCAAAGATCAAAACCAGAAAGACTACAATAATTTGTGAAAGCTCAACTCCTAAAGCAAATTCAATTAACGGAAGCACTTCATTACTGTCATTTATCATTTTATAGTAGGTGGCAAATCCAAAACCGTGAATTAATCCAAAGAATACGGTTACTATATAAAATAAGCCCAGTTTTTCAGCGCGTTGTTCTCTACCCGCTGTAAACAGGTTAAAGATAGCAGCTGCCATAATAGTTACAGGGATCAAAAACTCAACCCATTGACTGGATACACTAACCACATTATAATTTGCCAGGACTAAAGAAACGGTATGTCCTAAAGTGAATAGTGTTACCAGTATCAGCAATCGTTTCCACGAATTAAAAGTATAGGCGGCACTTAACACAATTAAAAACAGGATATGGTCGTAGGCGTTCCAATCAAGTACGTGTTCTAAGCCCAGTTTAAAGTATAACCAGAAATCAGACATTGTGGTTGGGGATGTTAATTTTTGTAAAGGTAGGAAAATCCTTCAAATGTTTACAAAAGATTAGTATTACATAAAGTATTATCTGAAAACATCATACGAATATTTTTGATTTATTTATTTTTAACACATGTATTTGCAACTATTGTTACAAAAGCTATATACGGAAAATTGTAGTTTTCAATTCTTATAAATTTTTCTGAAGTCCATGAAAAGACGCCAATTTATTAAGAAAACGACCTTGTCATCTTTAACAGCATTGATAGGTACTGAGATCGTCTTTGGTGAAATAATGCCATTAGGCTATGAACCATTGGCCCTGCAAGATCCTAACCCTTTCAAAATGTTCAATAAGAGCAAAGAAATGGTCGTTCTTAACAATATGCCCTGGAATATAGAAGCCAAAGCACATCTTCTGGACGAAAAAATTACGTCTAACGAATACATGTTTATCCGTAACAATGGGAAGATCCCTAAGCATGTTGATGCTAAAAACTGGGCCGTTACTTTTGACGGAGAATCGGTAAAAAAGCCTAAAACAATTACACTTCAGGAACTCAAAACCAAATTTAAGCACTACACATATCAACTTACATTGGAGTGTGGCGGTAATGGCCGAAGTGAATTCGATCCCCCTGCCAAAGGAAATCAGTGGACCGTTGGTGCTGTTTCCTGTGCTACCTGGACCGGAGTACGCCTTCGAGACGTCCTTAAAGCCATAGGAATAAAAAATGATGCCGTTTATATAGGTTATCATGCCGCAGATACACATCTAAGTGGTGATCCAAAAAAAGAAGCCATATCGCGGGGAGTGCCCATGACAAAGGCATATCAGGACGAAACACTTTTAGCTTTTAAGATGAACGGTAAAGATATTCCTTTGGTTCATGGATATCCTTTGCGTCTTATAGCTGGTGGCTGGCCGGCATCTGCATCTGGAAAATGGATCAAGGGCATTAGTGTTCGCAACAAAGTTCACGATGGCAATAAAATGACCGGAAAAGCTTATCGTGTGCCTTGCAATCCGGTAGCCCCGGGAGAAAAGGTAAAAGATGAACAGATGTGCATTATTGAATCCATGCCTGTAAAATCGTTGATCACTTATCCAAAATCTGGTGCAATGTTGGGTCTGGGAGAAAAATTGAAAATCCGAGGGCACGCCTGGGCAGGAGAATTAGAAGTAAGTCAAATGGAATACTCTATAGATTTTGGCTGCACCTGGAATAATTGCTCCATTGAGAAACCGGCAAACAGGCTGGCCTGGCAGCATTTTTCTGCCTCTATTAGCTTTCCGAAGAAAGGATACTATGAAATTTGGGCAAGAGCAACAGATTCAAAGGGAATAAGCCAACCCATGGTGTTACCATGCTGGAACCCAAAAGGGTATTTAAATAATGCCTGCCATCGTATCGCTATAAAAGTGAAGTAAATGGACAAACATGACAAGTTTAAAAAAAGTGTAAAGGTAATTCACAAGGGATTTTTATTGATCTTTTCTCTCTTGGGAGTAATTACTTGCATCTTATTTTATGCTATGATAGATCCAACCTTTCTCACATTTCGTACTGCCGATACTTCCAATTATGTGGTCATTGAAGAAATAGATGAGGACCTTATCGAAAATGGCATTCATGTACGAACCGGACTTATTGATGCCAAAGGGCTCATAGAGGTTGTAAATAACTGCACAAATTGCCATTCTGCAAAACTGATAACCCAGAACAGAATGAATAAAGAACGCTGGGAAGCAACCATAGATTGGATGCAAAAAACTCAAAACTTATGGGATCTGGGTAAAAATGAAGAGATTATCGTAAATTACCTGGTCACAAACTACCCGCCGCAAAAAAAAGGTAGAAGACTGGGTCTTACTAACATTGAATGGTATGATTTGGAAGATTAAAATATTCGGAGCCTTGTGCTTTTTATTGCTGTCCTGTAATTTTAGTGCTAAAATAAAGGCAATTGAAGCTGTCTCTACTGAAAAAGAAAACAAATATCACAGCACCAAACATATAATTGAAGCAAAAGAACTTTTAAGCATACATGGTCAAAAGAATATTAAAATTGTCGATTTCAGAAAAAAGGAAACATACGAAAATGGCCATATAGAAGGTGCAATCAATATCTGGCGAACAGATGTAGAAGATAGTACCTATCCTTTTGGAGGAATGATGGCTTCCAAAGAGCAAATAGAGGTGCTTTTTAGCCAACTGGGGATTGAAAATGGTGATGTATTGGTAGTGTATGATGACAGAGGTTCCTGTGATGCCGCTCGCTTATGGTGGGTCCTGAAAAATTATAATTTCCATGCAGTAAAAATACTGAATGGTGGGATTCAGGCCTGGAAAACTGCCAAGGGAAGTATATCCAATTCAACACCAAAAACTGAATCGTCAAACTTTAGTTTATCTGAAAATAGCCCGATGGAAACCTATATAGATAAGGAAGAGGTCCTACAAATCATTGAAGGCCACGGTAATGAAATTATTATAGACACGCGAACTGTAGATGAGTATTCGGGAAAGCGGCAAAAAAAAGGAGCTTCCGGGGGAGGAAGAATTCCTCAAAGTCAACTTTTGGATTGGGCAGAATCCATTGATTATGACAACACAAAAAAATTCAAATCCTTTAAAGAACTACAAGCTATCTATGCAAAATTTGGTGCGGCAAAAGATGACCCTATTATTACGTATTGCCATACAGGTGTTCGCTCGGCGCATACTACTTTTGTTTTAACTGAGCTGTTAGGCTACAAAAATGTAAGGAATTATGATGGTTCATGGACAGAATGGAGCTACTTTAAAGATTATCCTGTTAAGAAGGATAGTATAACAACAATATTTCAATAGCCATGGAAAAATATTTGGAAGCATTTAAAACTGCATTTTCAGGAACTTTAGAATGGACA
>JANQOS010000136.1 GCA_028285705.1 Altibacter sp. | reverse complement strand
AAAGCATAAAACTCTCAAAATATGAAGTGATTAGCGAGGAAAGTTATAATGTTGAATATGCTGAAGATTTTATTCCGGAAGAGGAAGATCTGGCTGCTACTTCGGTTGAACGGGTTAAAATTGAGACAAATCGTGCCTATAATGAAGCTGAGAAGTTCATTTCAGAATTAGAGAATAGCCGTACGGAACCCGAGGAAACTGCCCAAGAAAAACTACAGGAAATGAATAAGGCCATTGGTGTTGCGAACAATTTTGACAATGAGGCGGAAATTGCTAAAGCGAAAGCAAAAATAAGAGAGGCGAGGGAAAAGCTTTCAAATGGTGCTATAAACAAAAGCAACACCCTTATTTCCGGTTCCAGTCGTCAAACCACGATAAGCTATAGCCTGGTGAACCGAAGCGCATTAAAAATTCCTAATCCTGTATATACCTGCAATGGGTTTGGCAAAGTGGTCATTAATATTGAAGTAAATAATCTTGGAAAAGTTACCAAAACAAGCTACAACAAAGCCAGCTCCACTACCAAAAATGAATGTTTAATTGAAAGTGCCATTAAATATGCCAAAGAAGCCCGTTTTAATACAGATGCGGGTACGCTATCACAAATTGGTACCGTAACCTATCATTTCCCGGGACAAGCCCAATAACTTAAATTAATTGAGCCAGGTCTTCAACACTATTTTGCCCCTTGTCTTTATTGTACCACACCTGTAGGTCCTTTTTAAATTCCGGTGTTAAAGATCCGTTCTTCAATTTAAAATCATGCACTAACCCCGATGCTACAGAAGGCCTAGGCCCCCAATCCCCTACTACTGTATTGGTCTTGTTATCGATCACAATGAGTTTTGGTATCGATCTGGTACCATTTGTTAAAAATAAGTCCATTAGTTCCGGATTCTCATCCCGAAGTACAACTCTAAGGTCAATTTTTTCTGAAAAAGATGCAAGTTTATTCATTACCGGCATTGAATGCGCGGCATCACCACACCAGCTTTCGGTGATTACCAACCATGTTTGAGAGCCCTTAAAATTGGTAAACTTATGGATTATATCCTCCGGAATCTTCGTGGTTTTATCCAATCGGCGCATACGTGAGTCATTTAACAATGTATATTGTGATAATGCTTCTGTTTGATCCGGGCCCGTACTTGTTCCTCTCTGTGTGTGGTCATGAACCATATTTCTATACTCCTGATACGATACTGAATTTTTCAGACTGTCCTGTATCGTTTCCATTTGGGGTTTTTCTATTGTATTTTCCATAGAAGCTATGACGGTATTTTTACAAAAAACTTACTACCTTTATTTTATAACAATTTATGTATGAAAAAAGAACGGTGCCAGTGGTGTGGAGATGATCCGCTATATGTAGCATACCATGACCAGGAATGGGGAGTTCCCGTATTTGATGATGCAACATTATTTGAATTTTTAACATTGGAAACATTCCAGGCCGGTCTAAGCTGGATCACTGTTTTGCGAAAAAGGGAGAATTTTCGGGCTGCTTTTGACGGATTCAACTATAAAAAAATTGCAAGATACGATCAGAAAAAAATCGATTCGCTATTATCGGATGCCGGAATCATTCGAAACAAACTGAAGATAAATGCTACTATTACAAATGCAGTAGCTTTTATGGAGGTACAAAAGGAGTTTGGAAGCTTTAGCGACTATATCTGGGGGTTTGTTAATGGTAAGCCCATTAAGAATACGTTTAAGCTAACCTCCGAAATTCCGGCAAATACTCCACTAAGTGACGCCATTAGCAAAGATCTAAAAAAACGCGGCTTTAAATTTGTAGGAACTACCGTCGTATATGCCCATATGCAAGCCACCGGAATGGTTAATGACCACCTGATTGGTTGTTTTAAGTACAATGAGGTATAGCTTAATTGGACCCGTCTATATCTACAGTAGACAGGTATTCGTTGGTGTTTGTTGACAAATTAAGGGCCTTAAGTGTTTGTTTATATCGAAATTTTAGGGTTTCGTCCGTTGGTTTTTCAACTTCAAACAATTTCTCGAACCATTTTTTAGCATTTGCATGATCATTCTTAAAATAATATGCATTCGCTAATTCTTTATAGATAAAGGCCGTTCCATAGCCTTCTTTTACTACTTGTTCGTAAACTACGGTGACATCAACGTCTTTATTCACATCTGTTTTTGCTTTGGCTTGCGTTTGTGAAAAAGAAACAAACGGAATGCAAGCAAAAGCCAGCAATAGAAGTAGATTCTTAATTTTCATAATTTAGGGGCTTTAAATTATTGATGGTAAATATGTTACATATTTGACAGTTATCCAAATAAAATCGATAAAGTGCAAATTAAGCTTGAACCTCAATTACTATAAAACAAAAAGCACTACAGAATATTGTAGTGCCTTCTATTAAGTTGTTTTTGTAAAGAACTATAGTTTGATAATTTTTTTGTTAACTCTTCCAAAGTCTCCTTCAAAAGTAACAAATAAGGTTCCTTTCCAGTTAGCGTTCAAATCCAGATTAACAATTCCGTTACCGTTTGTAATATCTGTTTCAAATAATCTCTGCCCTAAAATATTGTGAATAGAAATATGAATGGGCCCGCTAATGTTATTCAAATTAAATGATACCCCTCCATTTGTAGGGTTAGGATAAGGAGCAGAAATATTGTTTTGTGCCCAATCACTCACCGAAAGATTTTCAACATTGATGGTCCAGTAGCCTTGCGGTGCAACAATAGGTCGCGTTAGTGTCTTACCTGAGTTGGCTTCTGCAAGGATATAATATTCAATATTAGCAGAACCAATAGAAAGGTCTGCAGTCCAGTTATCATCACTTACAAAAGTCATTGCCGTTTCATTGAAAGTAGCTGTTCCCGTTTCTCTCCATAGGACCTTTGCGTTATTTACACCCGAAATATGTTTGATCATTGCATCAACTGCCACTGTTGTATTCTGGTTGGCATCGTCTATTGGCTGATGTACGATCCATAAAGGTTCATCTACTCCTATACTATGTGTTATACAGTGAATCGCTCCAAAAAGGGAAATCAGGTTTTCGCCCGGATTATCGACATCAATTCCTACAATATTATACCCCGGCATTAATTCCTGCCATAAAGCCAAAGCTGGGTCGTCTACTTCCGGCCTGTAAGTAGGCACTATAATAGATTTGTTAACAAAAACCGCATTGGAATATGTTCGGTAATGACCTCCGTTGTCTGGGTAATTCCCGGAAGAACTGGGTGGCGCCGGAATCCACTTAATATCGTATGGCGTACCAAAGGGAGATTGGAAATTATTCAATACATAATCAATATTCGCCTCTATTTGTGGCCCGTCTGCTACTCCTGTTGGATATTGGCTCACCAAAATGGTCTCCTCATCCAAAAGTTTCATATGCATGTCTATATGATGGATGGCATCATAGGGAAGGGTTTCCATTTTGATATAATTTTGAATTCCCATATAATTTAGCATAATATCATCGATCTGGGCTTCGGTTTTGGCTGTTACACCATAAGGATTCCCTGCTTTGTTCTCATCTAAGATGAGTTTGGATGCAAATGCATTCCCTAAACCATCAGACATATAATTACCTCCTGTATTTACCAGATCATTAGTCCCGGAATCAGTAATATAAATTGGCAGGCTTAACAAGTTAGCATGTGCTGAAGGCATTACATTGTCATTGGGCCGTGGGCGATTATATATCCAGTCTGTCAAAGCTCTTTCGCCTACGTCATCTGAATAGATCGTATTTCCTGCATAATCCCGGATCCAGATACTATCCCAATTTGTATTCATAAAGGTCACATTGGTAAGATCAATTCCACCGGCAGTCAGGTAAGAGGATACCGCTGCCTGATTTTGTGTAGTGATGATCACTTTACATTCATTAACACCAACAGCAACTATTTGGCGTAAAATATTTTGAAAATTAGATTCCCACGTAATTACCAGATATTCTATTTCTTCCCATTCCGCAGCTGCTCTTACAGGGCCGGTAGGAGGGGGAGTTCTTCGAGGGTTTGTGAATTGAAATTGAGAGATCAATCCTTTTTCGGCATCAGTAAGTCCTTTGGGAAGCACCTCTTTTTCCTGAGAGAAAGCAAAAGTAGAGCACAATGTTAATAAAAACAATAGGGCTGCTTTGGGGTAAAAACGTTTCATAGTAAGTTATTTTTTAGTACACGAATATAATTCAAATTTATATTATTTTAAGACAAAGCACTGAAAACTTAATAGTTAAGGTACTTTAAAAAATCTTTTCGGGCAATTTCTTCTGCTCCCAAACTCTCCAAATGTGTGGTATATACTTGACAATCTATAAGTTGGTACCCTTCAGACTTTAAATGCGCTACCAGGTGATAGAATCCTACTTTAGAGGCATCGGTTACTTTACTAAACATACTTTCGCCACAAAACAGTTTTTTTTCAGGAAGGTCAACACCATACAGCCCTCCAACTAATTCATCATTCTTCCACACTTCAACAGATATGGCATGCTTCAAGCGGTGCATTTGGATATATGCTTCTTTCATCTCAGGAGTGATCCAGGTATCTTTTTGCCCAATTCTCTTTATAGAAGCACAATTTGAGACCACTTCCTCAAAAGCCATGTTGAAAGTGACATCAAATACCTCACTTCTTATTGTTTTCCGAAGGCTCTTAGATACAACAAATTTATCCGGAAAAAGTACCATTCTGGGATCAGGGCTCCACCAAAGTATTGGGCTTTCCCGATCATACCATGGAAAAATTCCGGAACGGTATGCCAATAGCAATCGATCTGTCGACAAGTCCCCGCCGATGGCCAGAAGCCCTTCTTCCGAAGCGTGCTCAGGGTCTGGAAAATCAAGATTTTGTGATAAAAACTGCATAAGTAATAGCTAACAGCTCTGCTTACTATGATTGTACAATTCTATTTACAGACATTTGTGCATTTTATTATTTAGAATAGCAACAAACCTATCAAAAATACGGCACTCCCAATACACATTAAAAGAAGTGTGTATGGCAATATCTCTTTAGCCTTCAGTTTTGTTATTCCCAATAAAGGTAATGCCCAAAAAGGCTGCAACATATTAGTGATCTGGTCGCCATAGGCCAACGCCATGATTGCTTTGGGTAGTGGGACACCTAATTTTAAAGCAGATTCTACCACTATAGGGCCTTGTACTGCCCATTGACCTCCACCGCTAGGCACAAAGATATTTACCAATCCGGCGCTAAAAAATGTAAAAATAGGCAAGGTGGTCGTGGTAGCTATAGATACAAAAAAGTCTGATATCTGCACTACCATTCCGCTATCGCGCATAATGCCCATAATTCCAAAATATAGCGGAAACTGAATTAAAATACCGGATGCCCCTTTAATGGCTTCTTCCAAAGCATTCAAAAAACTGGAAAAACTACCGTGTAACAATAGTGCCAGTCCCAGCATGAAAAAATTAAGCAAATTAGGTGTAATAGCAAGGCTTAAAATGGCATCATGGTATTGATAAAAAAAAGCAATCAATACTATAATTCCGAAACCTATCCCAAATATCCTGGATTGATCGATACGTTCAGCGCCTCGTAATTTCCCGTTATCTGAAACAGGCCCTTTGTAAATGGGAAGTTGAGTCGCTTTCACGGGCGCTTTCTTTCCTACGAAGTATAGAAAAGAAGGAATGACTACCAATAAAATTCCGAAGAGAATCAAATTGAATCCGCTAAAGATCGTGGCACTAAACGGAATTAAATCCGGAAGTTGAGCTTGCAGTGTCGTATCGCTTATTCCTGTCATTAAGCTCGCAAGATGTCCTGTTTCTGCAACTTTTAATGGAGCCGAACCACTCATTCCTCCGTGCCAGATCATCAAGCCTACGTAGCCGGAGGCACCAACTAGCGGGTAATTGATCTTAAAACCACGTATTTGTGCAGCTTCGGCAACTTTTCTAGCCATAATAGCCCCAAAAATGAGGCCCAATCCCCAATTAAAAAAGGATACCAGCATGGTTGCAATACTCACCAGCAATACGGCATTGGCAGTATTGCTTACCAAATTTGTAAGCCCTTGAATGAGGTAATTGATAGGTTTGCTAAGCACCAGAATATGCCCCAAGACCAGAATGAGCATCATTTGATAGGCAAAGACCAGCAAACTGTTATTCCAAATGCCATTTTCCCAATATGATAAAATCGCTAATAAGTGGTTTTCTTCTCCGGGTGCATCTGTAAAAAAGAATGCCAGGCCTATTGTTACTACCGTTAGGATGATCGCTATTGAAAATGGAGAGGGTAAAAACCGTTTAAAAATGGTTTCTATAGTTTGGGTAATCTTCATCCTGCTAAAATAAGAAAAGCCTAAGAATACTTTTGGAGACTCTTAGGCTTTAAGCTTAAACGTTGATGGGTTTATTAAAACGGCAGATCGTCGTGATCTTCTTCATTTAGGTCGTTGGCAGGTTCAAAAGCATCTGCAGGTGGCATTGGAGGCATATCTGCAGAAACCGATTGATCTATATTTTCTAGGCGCCATCCTTGTATAGAATTAAAATATTTCACTTCCCCCTGAGGATTGGTCCATTCACGTCCGCGAAGGTTGATACTCACTTTTACATTTTGTCCTACCTGGTAATTATTTAACAACTCGGTTTTATCCTGCACAAACTCTATCATAATATGTTGTGGGTATTGCTCTTCGGTAGTAATAACCAATTCTCTTTTTCTAAAACCATTGTTCCCGTAGGTTTTGGTCTCATCTATCATTTTGATCTTTCCTTGTACTTCCATTATTCTATAATTAATTTTCTATTGTTGTTCTTATTCTGAAAAAATTATCGTTCTGTTAGTATTTTCCATGCTTCGGAAACAGTCCCCTTCCTTAATAAATCTTGTGCTTTTTTATGTACTTCTTCCGAAGTATTTACAAAAACCTCAGCTTCGGCAGGCAGTGTTTCCACATTTGCCAGTATTCCCAGATCATTCCCTGTTAGTATCCTACTGTTTTTAATTGCTTCCGGTAAGGCATCCACGCCAATTCCTAAAGTTGACAGTGGTTTAGGCACTTCAAACAGTCCTTCTTTGGCACGGCTGTACCAATTGCCTCCCATCCGGGCTACAGTATCAATCTTAAGCGGATCTATTTTACCTTCGGCATCTAAAATGGCTTCATTAAGGTGCAGTTTCACAACATTGCAAATCACCAGATTTCCGGCACCACCCTCTGTTCCTAATGCTACCACATTAAGTACTTCGCATTCAAACTGTACAGGAGCTTCAGCTACTCTGGGAGGTTTCACAAGATGAGAAGGAACTTCTGTAAAACCAGCCTTTACAAATTCATTGACCCCTTTGGCATATTCCGTTGAAGACAAAGACATTTGCTGTACCATATCATAACTTACAATATTAACAACCACTTCTTTTGTTTCTAAAATATTTTCCAGCGTATGCTTTGTGGTGTTATCACGAACTCTCCTTGCAGGGGAAAAGATTAAAACCGGAGGATTGGCACTAAAAACATTGAAAAAACTATACGGAGACAAATTAACGTTCCCTTTAGCGTCTACAGTACTTGCAAAGCAAATAGGACGAGGGGAAATGGCGCTTAATAGGTAGCCATGTAATTTTCCGGTGCTAATATCTTGAGGATTAATTGAGATCATTGCTTGCAAATGTACCCAAAGTATGTAGGTTGTAAAAATTTGATCGTACAATAATATTAACATATTTGCTTTATATTTAAATGCTGATCTCAGAAATCTTTTATGCAGAATAAAACTACATTCATCCGCTGGTTTTTTGTTATTATTTCCATTTGCATCATTAGTTTGATATTATGGAACACCTATGTGTTCTTTAACCAGCTAAAAGAGAATGAACGTGATAAAATGCAAATCTGGGCAGCAGCACAGGAAGAATTTCAAAAGGTTGGTTTGGGTGATGGAGAGATCAATAAGATAGTATTGGATGTTCTGCAAAGTAACACGGCAACTCCCATGATCGTATACACTCATAGGGAAGACTCTTATAATGTGCGTAATATTGTTGAAAAGGAAACAGATTCAATAAAGCTTAGAGAGAAAAGAATGGCGCTAACAAAGAAATTCTCTTCAGAATATAAGCCCATTGAAGTTACCTATAAAGATGAATTATTGCAGACCATATATTACGGAAATTCCCCTATTATCAATAAGTTAAAATACTATCCATTGGTATTAATACTTATTATCGTGTTTTTCTTTCTGGCACTGTATTTCTTTTACCAAACAGCAAAGTCTGCAGAACAAAACAGGCTTTGGGCAGGGATGGCTAAAGAAACAGCACATCAAATTGGAACCCCATTATCTTCTCTTGTAGGCTGGAACGAAATTTTGAAATCGGAGAATGTAAATCCTGCCTATGTAACTGAAATGGAAAAAGATGTTGACAGGTTGAAAACGATCACCGAACGATTTTCCAAAATAGGGTCTGTACCAAAACTGGAAAAAAAAGATCTGGTCAGTGAAACCCGTAAATCATTTGATTACCTGAAAAGTAGAAGCTCAAAATTGATTGATTTTGAATTAGAAATTCTTGATGAACCGGTTTTTGTAGCCTTAAATCCGCAATTGTTTAGTTGGACCATAGAAAACATGGTAAAAAACTCTATCGATGCCATGAAAGGCGAAGGGAAGATCAAAATTACTATTGAAAGTGGTTCAAAATATGCTTTGGTACGTATTGCAGATACCGGAAAAGGAATTTCAAAAAAGAACTTCTCTAAGATCTTTAAGCCGGGTTTCACCACAAAAAAAAGAGGCTGGGGGTTAGGCCTTTCATTGGTTAAAAGGATCATTGAAAAATACCATAATGGTAAAATACGCGTTCTAAAGAGCATTCCGGGAGAAGGTACTATTATGGAAATCTCTTTATTATTGTATTCTTAGTATGACCGTTACAAATCACATCTTACACACTGCAAATCTTACAAATAATTGCCCGGAGTGCTTTGCAACCGATGGCCTGGAGTTCACTTTTAGCCAGAAAGAAACCGACACCCGGTTCTATAAAAAGGCAGATAAGAGTATTCATGAAAGCTTATATTGTCATACTTGTAAGAATACTATTTATCCGGTAAACTGGACAGACGATATAGAACGAGTATACCAATACAACAAAAAACTTGTAGTTCCGAAAAAGGGAAGAATCCGTTTTAAAACAATAAGCTATATTCTTTTACTTTCAGGAATTATTATAATTACTCTCTTGACTATTCTATTAAAGAAGTTTTAAGAGATATTCTCCTGAATTGCCGCAGCCAGGTTTGAAAATTCTTCGGGGGTCATCGCAACTTTATGTGCAAAGGTCATTTCCCTCATTTCGTTGATGGGAATAAGATGCACATGTACATGTGGTACTTCCAAACCTATTACCGCCATTCCGATCCGTTCACAGGCTACAGTCCTTTCCAAAGCTTTTGCTACTTTCCTTGAGAATTGCATCAAATCTAAGTAGGTATCTTCTTCCAGGTCAAAGATCTTATTCACTTCCTTTTTAGGTACGCACAAGGTATGCCCCTTGGCATTAGGATTAATATCCAAAAAAGCGATGAAATTCTCATCCTCCGCTACCTTATGGCATGGAATTTCCCCCTTAATTATTTTTGTAAAAATAGAGGCCATAGTTAGTCTCTTGAAATTTCTAAGATTTCAAATTTAATAATACCGTTTGGCACTTGTATTTCGGCAATTTCGCCTACTTCTTTTCCTAATAAACCTTTTCCAATTGGAGAGTCAACAGATATTTTACCGGCCTTAAGGTCGGCTTCGCTTTGCGCCACCAATTTATATTGCATTTCCATACCATTGGCCTGATTTTTAATCTTCACTGTAGAATGCACCAATACCTTGGAAGTATCCAGTATAGATTCATCTATAAGGCGTGCATTAGCAACGATCTCTTCTAATTTAGAAATGCGCATTTCCAGCATTCCCTGGGCTTCTTTAGCGGCATCGTATTCGGCATTTTCACTTAAATCTCCTTTATCACGAGCTTCAGCAATAGCTTGAGAAGCCTTTGGACGTTCCACATCACGTAATTGATCTAACTCTTCCCGTAACTTTTTTAATCCTTCCGCAGTATAATAAGATACTTTACTCATAACTTCATCGTTTGTGTTAGTATAACACGGTTATTCAAATTTTCAACAAACCCCATAGAAATAGGGCCGGTTGATTAAAACACAAAAAATCCCATACGTGACGGGATTTCGTTTAACAAATATACTAAAAATTTAATTTTGGCTGTTTTTATTGTACTTTCGCCACTACATTTTTTTCAATTTATGAAAATTCAAATTATTACCTTATCAGTGCTTTTACTATTTATTGGCTGTAAAAAAGACGATAACGTAAACACTGACAACCCTTATCTGGTCGACCCTTTAGTGAGTTTAAACCTAAATCTAAACCTTCCGGAATACAACCCTCTAAAATTTCCCGGAAATAGTATCATTATTAATCAGCAGGGCATTAAAGGAATTGTAATTTACAATGTAAATAACGACCTATATACCGCTTTTGAGCTTAGTGACCCCAACCATACCCCCAGTAGCTGCTCGAGAATGGATGTTGAAGGTATTGTAGCAAGTTGCCCCTGCACAAGTGACACAAACGAATACGACATTGTTACCGGGCAACATCAAAGTGATGAAAGCAAGTTTCCAATGCTTCAATATCTTGCCACCAGAACTGGTAACAATATTGTAATTTCCAATTAGAATTTAACAGTAGCTCCTACTAAAAAATTGGTTGTTGCCTGTGGGTAATACCCTACTCCTTCTACGGTTGTGATGGTCCCGGGATCGCTAAAATCATCGTCAAACGTATAGAAAAACCCGTTTGAAACATATTTTACATTGAAAATGTTATTTATCAACGCTGAAAAGTGTATGGCTCTTACATAAGGTACTTTTTCTAAAGTATAGTTTACGTTAAGGTCATTGATAAAAAAGCTGTCCAGTTTTGAAACTTCACTGTCAATATTACCCATATATTGCTCACCTACAAATTTTGAAAGTAATGCGACCTGAAAATTCTTAAAAGGATTGTATTCTATAGTATTTCCTGCTATAATCCGGGGTGAAAAAGAAATATTGGTGTTTCCCAAATTTACCAATTCTCCATCCCGGGAAGCTATAAAATCTACATTTTTATTAGAACTTAACGCCAAATTGGGGCGAAGCCCTATTGTTGAAGAAACAGCAATGTTTGCATCTATTTCCAGCCCCAGCCGATAGCTTTTACCACTTGTAGCCCTAATGGGTGCTCCTACGTCGTCAATAGCTCCCGTAAGTACCAGTTGGTCCTTATAGTGCATATAAAAAAGATTACTGTTTACTTGTAATGCTTCAGAAATATAGCGCCAGCCAAGTTCAAAATCGTCTAATTTTTCTGAAGTAAATATCCCCTGTTCAAAATCGCTTCTACGTGGTTCACGGCTAGCCCTTCCATAAGAGGCATATAATTGATTTTTGGAATTAGCCTTGAAAGAAACACCTGCTTTTGGATTAAAAAAGCTAAAATTCTCATCTATCTCCAAAGGCTCTCGATCTGAAGTTAATCCGGAAGTTTTATACACCACGATCCTTTCTTGCAAATCTCCAAAAATACTCCAATGATCATTGATCAACCAGGTTGCTTTTGTGAAAAAGGTAAATTCACTTTTGTCGCCGTTCCCAAAATAATAACGGTCTCTAATTTCACCGGCACTTGCATACCTTGCCCAGATAACCTCACCAAAATGATCTCCATCGTATTTACTGTAAAATGCTCCTGCTCTTACATCGATCTTATTGTTCTTATAATTCACATTGGTACTTAAGGCATAAAAATTATTGTCCAGCCAACGGCGGCGAATTAGATCTGTGGTATTAATTGTATCTCCTCCTATCTCGATAGGTGTAAAATCATAAAAATCAAAGTCTTCGTCTTCTTTATATTGTTCGAAGTAACCTCTTCCATATGTATAATTAAATGCTACATTACTACTCCAGTTATTATTGTAACGTTGGTTCCACACCAATTGATAATGGTCCTGTGAATAGTTGTCTACTTCATTATTGTAATATTGTTGATTTCCTTCTTCGTCTGTATAGGATCCTGCAAAATTTGCCGTCCTGTTGCTTTCCAATGTCTCTTTATCGATCCCGTTCCAGGCCTGGTACGTTTCTTCTCTTCCTCCAAAGGTGATTGCCTTTATTAACGTATTGTGATCTACAAATGCCCCTTGCAGAAAGTACGACTTAAGGTCGGATCGTGCTCTGTCGATATAACCGTCTGACTGGATCGTCGACAAGCGTCCGGCGATTTCAAATTTGTCGCTTATCATTCCCGTACTAAATTTTACATTGTGTTTTCTCGTACTATAAGAGCCAAATGAATTCGCAATTTCTCCGTATGCTTCTTCCGAAACTGCATCTGTCAACAAGTTTAGACTTGCTCCAAAGGCTCCGGAACCATTTGTTGAAGTTCCTACTCCTCTTTGCAATTGCAGGTTTTGCACCGAAGATGTAAAATCCGGCAGGTTTACCCAAAAAGTTCCTTGACTTTCTGCATCATTAAAAGGGATACCGTTAAGGGTAACATTTACCCTGGATGCATCACTCCCTCTTACACGAATATAAGTATATCCAATACCTGCCCCTGCATCACTGGTAGTTACCACAGATGGCAAATAATTGAGCATATAGGGTATATCCTGCCCTAAGTTCCTTTTTTCCAAAGTTTCCTTTTCGAGATTGGAATGCGTTATTGGCGAGTCTGCTTCAACTCGTACAGATTTTACAATAACTACCTCAAGGTTTTCAACTTTAGTAGTATCCACTACTGTTTCCTGTGCCAAAATAGTACAGCACATTACTCCTAAAACGAGTACACTAAATAACTTTTTCATTCGTAACGATTTTTACGAATAAAAGGGGTCATTATTCTATGTTAATTGGTTATTAAAAAAACGCCAGTTTAAAAATTTACATCCTTCAACCGACTAGCGTATTATCGAAAATGTTCATATACATTTTCCTGCGCTTGGTTTCCTAAACAGCATTACCTGTTCCAGGTTCTATGGGTATAATCTCAGCTTTTTACAGCACCCCTTTGAGATGTGTACAAAGGTAATTATTTCATTTATTAATTCAAGGATTTTTTATCATATCCTTAATACTTCTCCGTTTTTATAGTACCTAACTTTATGCTATGGTTATTCTTAAAAATAAATTCACCATAAAAATCATCCTTAGCTATATCGTTCTGGGTGCTCTGGCTGTAGCAGTGAGTTTCTTTTTGTATACGGAATACAAGAATTTTATAGCCATCAATGTAAAAGGTGCGGAAAAGAAGAAAATTATTGAAGCCGGAACGCTCATAAACGCATTGTACCAGGCAGATAGCTTCTCTCGTCTTGCACTACTAACCAAAAAAGAGAAGGATTTTGTGCTTTACACATCCAAAACAGATACTCTTTTCAACAAAATTGAAGAACTTAAATTACTAACCTCCGGGATATATCAAAAACAGCTACTGGACAGTGTTAAAGAGTTACTTACCCAAAAAAACAGAAATATAGAACAACTTAGAGTACTAAAACTTACAAGTAGTGAAGATAATAGTTTAGATGATATTCTTAAGGAAATTAAAGCTCTTGAAATAACGATGGGAAAAAATTCATTGGAAACAATGATAAAAGATCCTTCAAAACTAACCAAAAGGGAAACCAGGATATGGCAATCTTATGTGGATTGGTTAAATATGAATACTATAAGTGATACCTCAAAATTAAAGTCTAAAACGGTAGATTCTATGCTGGTTGCTTCGCGCTATATTGTTTCTGAAGCTAAAAAAGAAAATTCCAAAATACGAAGGTCACTTCAGCAAAAAGAAAATGAATTGATCCGTAACGACCTTAATATTTCAAGACGGTTACAACAAATTATTACTACTCTGGATACTGAAGTTACCAGAAACAATCTCTTAGAGAAAGTAGCACAGCAAACTTCGATTGACCGTGCCCGGAAAATTTTTAAAGTAGCCGGCATCATTGGTATTTTATTAATTTTTTTCTTCAGTTATTTAATCCTGAATGATTTTTTTAAAGCAGAAAAATTTAAACAAAACCTTAAAGAAGCTAAGCAATATTCAGATTCATTGTTAAAAAGCCGGGAACAGCTTATAGCCACCGTAAGCCATGATTTAAAAACACCTTTAAATACCATTGTAGGTTATTCAGAATTATTTGAAAATACCCCTCTTAATAACAAACAAAAACATTATATCGAGCAGATCACGCATAGTTCTAATTTTATCAACAAACTGGCAGATGACCTTTTGGACCTTTCAAAATTAGATGCCGGTAAACTTTCCATAGAACATGTGCTTTTTTCATTAGAGAAGCTAATTCGTGAAAATACAAAAGCCATACAAGAAATCCATTTACAAAAGCCCATAGATCTTACCATATCAATAGATTCGTTTATAAAAGGAAACCAGTTTAAAAGTGATCCAATACGTATTCGGCAAATAATAAACAATTTGGTTGGAAACGCTTTTAAGTTTACAGAACAGGGACAGATCCTTATTACAGCGAAGCATCTAAGCGTTAATAAGGATATTGCCGCGATTGAAATTGCCGTGAAGGATTCGGGGATAGGTATTTCAAAAGAAAAGCAACAGCTAATATTTAAAGAATTTACACAGGCAGAAACAGTGACTGCGCACAAATTTGGCGGTAGCGGACTAGGCTTAGCGATCTCCAAAAAATTGACCGATTTGTTAAAAGGTACTCTAAAAGTAGAAAGTAGTTTAGGAGCGGGAAGTACTTTTATCCTAACACTGCCATTGGTAAGAATTAATAAGACTGAATTAAACACTTCTGTTGAAACTCCAAAAAGGTTTTTCCCTTTAAAAGCATTGGTTATAGATGATGACCCCTCTATGATCGCCCTGTTAAGTGAGCTCTTTGCGCAAATGAATATTGAATGCTTTGCTTATACAGATTTCAACGTTTTTTTGAAAAACACTAACTTCCCATTTGATTTTGTCCTTACCGATATTCAAATGCCGGGAGTAAATGGTTTTGAAGTTTTAAATATTCTTAGAAGTGGTAAAGTTTTGAGTTATAAAGGCCAGCCTGTAATAGCAATGACCGGAAACCGGAAACTTACACGAGAAGAGTATTTAAGTAAGGGGTTTTCCGAAATGCTTCAAAAACCGTTTAAAAGGGACCGGTTAGTGATGGTTCTAAATGAATTTTTTTCCGGTCGCTTTTCAGAAAAAAAGCCCGAAGATGTGAGTTCCGCCTATGAGAACAATATTTATAATTTGGCACTTTTAAAATCTTTTTTGAATACTGAAGAAGCTTTAAATGAGGTCCTTGATATATTTTATGATGAGTCCAAAGAAGATCTTTTGCAGATGGAGAACGCCGTTCAAGAAAAAGACTATAAAACCATAACGGCAACTGCACATAAAATGCTTACAATGTGCCGGCAACTTGAAGCCAAACAAATAATAGCCGTACTGGACACCTTTGAAGTATGTCACAATGAAAATTGTACTGAGATTGAAATGAAAACACTTATAGAAGCCCTCAAAAACCGAGAGGAATTACAGTTCTAATTTGTATTGTGCTATTTTATTGTAGAGTGTTTTTCGGGTTATCTTCAATAATTTTGCCGCCTGGGATTTATTAAAGTCTGCTTCTTTTAGTGCATTTAAGATCAACAGTTTTTCATTGAACTGTTTTGAAAAATCCGTCACAGTGGTTGTAGCCGTTGTTAAAACCTCCTTGGGGATCGCTTCCAAAGGTATTAAGGCCCCTTGCGTTAATAATACAGCCCGTTTAATTACATTTTTTAATTCCCGAAGATTCCCCGGCCAGGAATATCTTTTAAAAGCAAGTTCCACTTCCTTGGAAAACCCAATTACATCTTTCCCCAAAGATGCATTGGCCTGGGATAAGAAATATTCGGTAAAAAGCATCATGTCTTCACTCCGTTCCCGTAATGAAGGTATCTGTATGGAAAATTCATTAAGCCTGTGGAATAGGTCCTCTCTAAATTTCCCTTCGTTTACGGCTACTGCTAAATTCTCATTCGTAGCAGATATGATGCGCACATCTACTTCGATCTCGGTATTTCCACCAACAGGTTTTATTTTTCTTTCCTGTAAAACCCGCAATAGCTGTACCTGGTTTTCATACGAAAGGTTTCCTATCTCATCTAAGAAAAGAGTGCCTTTATGAGCCATTTCAAAATGTCCCTTTTTATCGTTGATCGCTCCCGTAAAGCTCCCTTTCAAGTGACCAAAAAATTCGCTTGCAGCGATCTCTTTAGGGATAGCTCCGCAGTCTACAGCAATAAATTTTTCATTTTTTCGAACACTATACTCATGTATTGCTTTTGCCGCTACTTCTTTCCCTGTACCGCTTTCTCCTTGTATTAGCACATACATATCTGTAGGCCCTACTAGTTTAAGGTACTCGTTAAATTTTTTGGAGCTTTCACTTCTTCCTGTCACAAAAGAATTTACCCGGGTTATATCTTTCGAGGAATTTTTTTTCTTAACCACATCCAAGCTATGAGGTACCTTTTTGATCTCTGAAGCTTCATTGATGACCATCAGCAATTCTTCGGGGCGAAAGGGTTTCGAAATATAATCCAGCGCACCCTTTTTTATTGCTTCTACTGCCGTGGAAACCTCAGCATAGCTTGTCATGAGAATGGTTTTGATACCGGGAGCAATCTTTTTGGTAAAGTCCAGCAATTCAAGCCCGGAATCATCAGGAAGCTTTAAGTCTGTAATAAGTAAATTGAATTTTTGTTGCTGCAGTTTCTTTCGGGCATCTTTACCATTATAGCATAGTACCACATTAAAATTTCTTCGCTCTAAAAATGTAGTTAACATTTTACCAAAAGCAATATCGTCTTCTACTATAATTATTTGCTGTCTCATACTTCCCTTATGGCAACGTAAAAATAAGGAGTATATGAGCTTAGAATCTTTAAAGTTTTCATAAAAAAAGGCGTCCCTAAAGGACACCTTTCTTTCTTGAATCTAATGGACAGGTTACTTATTACCTTTAATCCACTTGCCGTTGCTGTCTAGATAAACCGTCTTACTTGCTTTTTTTACACCATCGGCAGCCAGAGTAGTGATAACCAGCTTAAATTCTCCTTTCCCATTTTTGTAGGCTTTAGAAATGGTAGCATCTTGGTAGGCTTTCGCTACTGCATCCTTTACAGATTTTGGCAGCTCCGACGCTTTTAACTCTTTATAATCTTGGGCAGTTAAAGATGCGTCCCGTTTTGCAGCAACTGTTTCAACAGAAGTCTCATTCATAGCTGTAGGTTGTTTTTCTTCTGTTTGTGCATTTACTGCGGTTAGTGTTCCTAATGCAAATACTGAGGCAAAAAATAACTTTTTCATTCTTTTTTTGAATTTTAATATTTCTAATCTTTTTAATATGACATATAGATTGAAAAAGTAGTGCCAGAGAGTTTTCAATATCATAAAAATGACTAAACCCTTTATTTTATGATATTTATAATGATATTTCTCTATTTAAAAATCAAGAGAAGTGTATAATTTTGATATACAATTGTATAATCTTTACACATAAAATGTATTCTAAGTACTATTCTATTTTTGGTGGTTTTCTATTGGACTTTTTTAATGCCTGTGATTTTTTTGCCTTTAATCTACGCTCAATAACACTTTTGGAAGGTTTCGTTTTTTTGCGAGGTTTGGAGACCTTTAAATGTTGTTCCAGTAATTCCAGAAGCCTTTTAATCACAATGGTTTTGTTTCGGTGTTGACTACGGGTCTCTCCACATTGTAAAGTAATATTTCCTTCCGAAGAGATTTTTGAAGCCAGTTTGCGCTTAAGACGTTCTTTCTCTGTTGGTGTGAGCCCTTGCGAAGCCTCTATATTAAATAATACTTCCACCTTTGTTGCAGTTTTATTAACATGTTGCCCTCCGGGGCCACTACTGCGTATTGCTTTAAAACTAAATTCTTTTATGAGGGTTTCGGTGTGCATCAGGCATTAGGGCGATGTTCTTTCTTTAAAAGGTCATTAACCGTTTTTACCGGATTAAAGGTTAATTGAGGAACTTCTATAAATGCGGTGTTCCACTTTGCCATAGCACCATTCCACAAGCCGGGAAGTTCCAGCGCTTTTAATTTTTTTCCGTTTTGAGATTTTTCTGAAATAAATCCGGTCCTTGGATCTCTGTATTTTGAAAGGTCAAATTTATTCCCTTTATAATCCCGAACACCACAAACAATATCGACAGGATTAAAGTGTGTAGCCTCATCTACAACAGAGCTTTGACGGGCATCTCCCATATCAATTTGTGCTGTTTCTATAATTTGAAGCGATGTGATCCCGGTTTCGCCTTTAACCCAAAATGGTCCCCCTCCCGGGGCACCTGTATTTTTAACCACTCCACAAACCCGTAAAGGCCTGTTAAGAATATAGATGATCTCTTGTTTGCTTTCCGGAATATCCTTTATACTTAACTCGTTCCAAAGAAAGGATTTAATCTCTTTGATAGATTCTGGCGATTCACTCTCCGTGTTCATCTCTTTTAAGTAATTAAAGATCTTCTGTTGCAACCAAAGCAATTTTCCCGCAAGCAGTTTTTTATAAAAGGCAATATCTTCTACATACTCTTCGGCAGCAACATTATCTATGTTTTTTATGAAGATGATATCCGCATCTACTTCATTGAGGTTCTCCAATAATGCGCCATGGCCCGAGGGGCGAAAAATCAAATTGCCATCATCATCCCGAAAAGGTTTATTCTCTTCGGTAACTGCAATGGTATCGGTTTCATTTTTCTGAAACGAATACGAAAGGTTAAAATTGGTTTTTGTTTTTTTGCTAACGCGCTTCCTTACGTTATTATATTCTTTCTTAAAAAAAGGAACGTGGTCATTAGAAAAAGTGAAGTGTATAAAAGCATCATCCTTTACCGAAGCATAAAATGCAGTTTCAAATAGTTGTTCTTCAAAAGCCGTAGTAGCATATTTGGAGTATTTGTGAAAGGGGATCAGTCCTTTTGGAAGTTTAGCAAAATTAAGGCCTTTTTCTTCCATCATCGTTTTTACAAAATAGTAACTCCGCATTCCTTTGGTACAATGCTTATAATTTGTATAGTTTTCTCTGATCTTTTTCCTTGCGACATTTACAAATGCAAATTCTTTAAGTGAACCAAAGAAAGTAGAAAGGTCCTTTGCGCCTGTATTCTTCAGGTATTTATTAAGTTTTTCTTTTTCGGGGTCATATTCCTGTAAGAAACGATGCAAAAATTGAAACATTCTGGTAGCAGCCCCGGATGCAGGAACAAACTTTACTATATCCAGCTTATTTTTTTTGCCTTCATATAGTGAAACCAGCTTTTGTTTAATTTCTTCCGGAACCACCTCTATCCCATTACCTACCGAAGCAGCAGTTACAACTTGTACATAAGGTATTCCACGTGAAAAAGTTTCTAGTTGATTAACTATATTATCTACAGAGAGGCCGTGATTTTCGATTTGTTGTAGGTCTTTCTTTGTTAACATTAGGTCTTCTCCTTGAGCAATTTTTGAATAGTTATAACAGCGTTGTTTAAACGTTCAGAATTAGATCCTTTTAAAATCTTGTAGGGAACAGCAAGCTTTTTTAGCTCCTTTTCAAAAATACAAAACATTTTTTGTCTGTCATTAGGTCTGTCCCTTAAATTATCGAAAACCCAGGGAGTGTCCACATAGGTTAAAAAATAAAGGTCGTAGGTATTTTTATAAGCGTATTCTTCAATTTCTCCAGGGCAAAATCCATCGTAATAATATTGGGAATATACTTTGATCTCCAGCAAATTAGTATCACAAAAAAGGATTGTTTTTACCTTTTTTGCAGCTTTATTTTCGGCATTCATTTGTCCTATCGCTATAGGAAGTAGATCCTCTTTGGTACATCTTTCTTTCTTTGTATCCCATTTTTTCTGAAGATATTCACGCATGTATTCAGGGACCCATAGTGTATTAAAATACTCTGACAATTGTCTTGCCAGTGTAGTCTTTCCAGTAGATTCCGGGCCAAACAAAGCTATTTTCAGGCAGGTTGACGGCTGCTGTTCAAGTGCTTTTTCCATTCTAAGTATCCAAAAATTGCTATGAGTAAAAATATGGTAAACTGTAATCCCGTAAATCCTAATCCTTTTATAAAATACAGCGGAATAGAGATAATATTTCCTGCTATCCAAAGCAACCAGTGTTCTATCTTTTTATTTGCCATAAGCCACATGGCTGCAAAAAATACTCCTGTTGTAAACGTATCAAAATAATCCGTTAACCTATCAAAACGGTTAAAATATAAATATATGAATATAACGAATATAGCTGTAGATAAGAAAATTCCGAAAGCCTTTAAGATATCGGTCTTATTTAAAATCGAAATCTCTATATGATGCCCTTGTATAACTCTTGTCCACATATACCATCCGTAGGCACTCATCAAGGTATAGTATACATTTATAATTAAATCACCATATAACTCGACCTTGTAACAAATATATACGTAGATCACAGTGCTAATGATACCCGTAGGATATACCCAAATATTTTCTTTTTTTGCAAACCAAACACTCGCAATTCCAAATAAAACAGCCAATACTTCAAGTATGATATTTGCCGTAGTTGCTGTTTTATAAGGTTCTAAGAAAAAGTCTATAATTTCGTTCATGCTAACTCTTCAGGGGTTTAAGTTTCAAATGCGGTTCCCATTACCACCAGATCAGCTCCAGAAGCATATGCTATCTTTTTTTGGGTTTCATTCCTGATACCTCCTCCTACCAACAAAGGTATCTGTAATACGCTTTTTACAGCTTTTATAATTGCAGGACTTACTGGAAATTCTGCTCCGCTTCCCGCTTCCAGATACATTAATTTTGCTCCCATATATTGGCCTGCCAACGCAGTATCCACAATGGTTTCCAATTCACTTTGAGGGATAGGCGCAGTATTTGTAATCCGTGCTACAGCTGATTGATTTCCCCCGTCCAGTAGCAAATAGCCTGTGGAAATTATCTCCAGGTCCGAATCACGAAGTTTTGAAATGGATTTTACTTGCTGTCCCACAAGATATTCGGCATTTCTTCCTGAAAGTAATGATAAAAACAACAGAGCATCGGCTGTAGCCGTTACTTGCGAATAATCTCCGGGAAACAAAAAAATTGGCAGTTTGGTGTATTTCTTCAACGCATCCACGGCAGCTTCGGTATGACCATTTACAACCGTACTTCCGCCAACAAAAAGATGTGTGGTTTCCGAAGGGATCTTCTTCAAAAAGGTTTCAGCTTCAGAAGTATTAAACTTGTCCGGGTCTATAAGAATGGCCAGGCATTTTCTTCCTTTAGAAGCACAATCGAGTAAAGTTTGGTAATAGGTTTGCATCATTTTCTTTTCTCTTCAGAAATTAATGCATACGCACAGGTAAATCCTTCAAACTCCAAAAACCAGACGTTGTATTGTTCTCTTTTATTTCCAAAGCTAACATCTGCTGTAGATCGTAGTTTCTCCAAACTAAAATTGTCTACATAAATATGTTGTAAAAAACTCACGCCGGGAGTTGCAAAGCTTTTATACAAAGATTCCTTAGCACCCCAGACCATGGTTAGCTTTCGCATAATAGCATCTTCATTCGCAAGGGTCCTGTATTCTTCTATAGGTGTGAACTTATGTGCTATTTTTAAAATTTTAGAGCGTTGTTTTTCAATATCTATTCCTACTTCGGTATCACTAATGATAATAGCCGAAAAAATGAAAGAATGTGTAATTGAAATATGTTTATTGTCTGCTAAATGAGGTTTTCCAAACGTATCGTAAAACAGATCGTGGTCTGTATAGCCTTCCTCTGCCAGTAAATGCCGCACACTCATAAATCCCCGCCGGTGCAGATCACTCTTCATCCCATCCACCCGAGTACGGCAATGTTTAGTGAGTGAAATCCCTTCAGAAAGTTCTGCAAAAGATTCTTCTATCTTCCAAATGAGGACCTTAGTAGTAGGATTAACTGTTATAGTTTTGTAAAGTGGCATATAATATTGCAGATATTACGTATTTTTGCAAACCGAATTGCTTTCGGAAAGGAAAAAATTAATAAATTCAAATATAGTAATATGTCAACTAAAACAGTGCCTTACACGGCGTATAAAGTAAAAGATATTTCCCTGGCAGATTGGGGGCGCAAAGAAATAGAACTGGCAGAAGCAGAAATGCCCGGCCTTATGTCTTTACGCGAAGAATATAAAGATGAGCAGCCATTAAAGGGAGCGCGTATTGCAGGATGTTTGCATATGACCATACAAACTGCTGTATTGATCGAAACTTTACAAGCTTTGGGAGCCGAAGTAACCTGGAGTTCCTGTAATATCTTCTCTACACAAGATCAGGCTGCCGCTGCCATTGCTGCCACAGGCACCCCTGTATATGCATGGAAAGGTATGACCGAAGAAGAATTTGACTGGTGTATCGAACAAACTCTTTTCTTTGGCGAAGAACGTAAGCCATTGAATATGATCCTAGATGACGGTGGTGACCTTACCAATATGGTATTTGATAAGTATCCTGAACTGGCTTCCGGAATTAAAGGACTTTCTGAAGAAACCACTACCGGAGTACACCGTTTGTACGAACGTATGAACAATGGTACATTGGTAATGCCGGCCATCAATGTAAATGATAGTGTGACCAAGTCTAAATTCGACAATAAATATGGTTGTCGAGAAAGTGCCGTGGATGCTATAAGAAGAGCAACAGATGTAATGCTAGCCGGAAAACGTGTTGTGGTTTGTGGCTATGGTGATGTTGGTAAAGGTACTGCAGCTTCGTTTAAAGGTGCGGGAGC
Organism: Altibacter sp.; assembly: GCA_028285705.1. GTDB lineage: Bacteria > Bacteroidota > Bacteroidia > Flavobacteriales > Flavobacteriaceae > JANQOS01. Next base: position 13,685 of record JANQOS010000136.1, on the reverse strand, counting down.
TATTGTTACAGTCACAGAAATAGATCCTATTTGTGCGCTACAGGCCGCTATGGATGGTTTTGAAGTTAAAAAACTGGAAACTGTTATAGCAAAAACCGATATCGTTATAACTACTACCGGAAACAAGGATATTGTAACCGGAGAACACTTCAAAGCAATGAAGGATAAGACCATTGTTTGTAATATTGGCCACTTCGATAATGAAATTGCCGTTGCCTGGCTGAATGATAACTTTGGTGATACCAAGGTGGAAATAAAGCCACAGGTTGATAAATACACTGTGAATGGAAAAGACATTATCTTGCTTGCCGAAGGCCGTTTGGTTAATTTAGGTTGTGCCACAGGGCATCCAAGTTTTGTGATGAGTAACTCCTTTACAAACCAGACCTTGGCACAAATTGAGCTTTGGAAGAACAGTGACCAATATGAAAACAAGGTATATATGCTTCCGAAGCATCTGGATGAAAAAGTGGCAAAACTACACCTGGAGAAAATTGGCGTGGAATTGACCGAGCTTCGAAAAGAGCAGGCCGATTATATTGGTGTACAGGTTGAAGGGCCTTATAAACCTGAGTACTACAGATACTAAAAAATCTGCTTTACTTTTTAAATAATAAGCCCTCACAATAGTGAGGGTTTTTTTATTTCGCTTTTAAGTACACTTCTATGTAATGGGTTGTTGAAAGATATTCAGAACGTAGTTCCGAAACATATTTCAAGACGTTCTTATACTCTTCATATTCTGGATAAAGAGCGTCTTTGTAGTTATCATCTGTAACCGTAAGAACCAAATACCATTTTCCATATCTTGAGAATTCAGCACTCTCTAATGGCTTGCCATATCCTTCTTGTTCTAAAGCAGCGTCAACCATCATAGGCACTAAATTAATTGTTTGTGTCTCTTTATTGGCTTCATAAAAAGTTAAATAATATCTATCCTCTCCAATAGTTACCGGAACATTACCCATAGCATCATCGTAAGCAATTTGATACTTGGCATTTATGTATTTATAAAATTCATTGGCATCTTTCGGGTCATCAAAAACGTACGCGTATTGTTTTGGAAATTTTTTAAGAAATCGATTTGCTTTAACAACTTTCCCTTCTGCCATATTAGGTGCAATCTTTATAGGAATACAGGAAAAGCAAATTAAATAGATCAAGAATAAGTTGATGGTTTTTTTCATGGGAAGTAGGCAACAAGAATTATACCTAAATTATTTGAAAAAGTTTCATTTTGGAGTAGCCTAATTATAAACTATCTTTAAAATTCAATTCTTAATCCACAAAAGATGCACAAATTTATTACCCTTCTTTTTTTTGTAGCTTTTAACTTTAGTGTTAGCGCTCAAATTATAAATGATCAAGCTCCTTATGTACTTACTATTGCCGAATTAAAGAACTGGACCGAAAATGGTGCTACGGCAGATCCGTTATTAATTGCTACCGAACCGCTGGCAGAACGTTTTATAAATACAGATACTCAATTTAATCCTAATCTTCCTAATGACATGGGAATTGCATACTTACCGGATGGCATGAATAATTTTGCAAACTATGGTGAAGAGCAATCGCAATTCAATTTATATAATTTTACAAACTGGTCTTATATAGATAAACTGGTTTGGTTTGGAGGTACGGCTAGCCAGACCGTACAGCTCCCTTCTGCTCCCTGGACAAATGCCGCTCATAAAAACGGGGTTAAGGTATTTGGAAATGTATTTTTTGCCCCTAACGTTTTTGGAGGGTCCACGGCTACTATGCTGGACTTCCTGGAGCAAGACGGAAACGGTGACTTTGTTGTGATCCCTATTATGGTAAACATGATGCAATACTATAATTTTGACGGTTGGTTCATCAATGAAGAGACCTCCACAAATGGTTCTACAGCTCAATTGATGTATGAGTTCTTAAGAGATCTGACTACAGCGGTGGAAGCACTTGACAAAGAAGTAATGTGGTATGATGCCATGCTGCTTTCGGGTTCTGTAGGTTGGCAAAACAGGTTGAATGCAGGTAATAGTGTCTTTGTTCAAAATGATGAAGACGGGAATTCTGGAAATGGTTTTGAACAGCGTGTAAGCAGTAATATCTTCATTAATTTCTTTTGGAGCAACAGTGCCTTTCCAAGTTCATCAAGAGACAGAGCCAATACAATAGGGCGTTCTGCATTTGAGGTCTTTACCGGAGTAGATGTCTGGCCGGGAAGAAATCAGGCTCCATTCCAGACAGGCGGTAACAACTGGATGGGGTTATTGCATGAAAATGCAACTACTCCATATACTTCTTTAGGGCTCTTTGCACCAAACTGCATCTACAACAATTCCTTATACAGTAATTTTAACAATGACCCGTCAGACTATGTAGATTTTTACAGTGAAGAAAGACATATGTTTGCAGGTGCAGACCGAAATCCGGGATTGGAAGACGCTACAGGATTTAAAGGCTATGCCAATTGGATACCGGCAGCATCAACCATTACAGCGATTCCGTTTGAAACCAATTTCAATACCGGCCACGGATTAAAAAAGTTTACAGATGGTGTGGAAACAAGCGCGACGCCCTGGCACAATATGAACGATCAGGACATCCTGCCTAATTGGCAATTTGCCTTTTCAGAAAACAATACCGTATCTGCTTCCTGGGATTTTGATGATGCCTACAATGGAGGTAGTTCTTTAAAGATTGAAGGAACTCTTAATGTCGGAGAAAATAATGACCTCCTCTTATACAAAACAAAATTGTTATTGACCGCTGATTCTAAAATAGACATCGTTTTTAATTACAGTCAAATTGATAACACCCGATTAAGGATCCTGTTGACTTTTGCAGATAATCCTACTGAAACCGTTCAGTATTGGATCAATCCGGGAGCAGCTCCGGGCTGGTTTGGGAGAAGTATCATTTTACAGGAACATGCCGGTAGAGAACTGGCTACTATAGGATTACGGTTTGCTTCTGCCGAAACTATAAATAACTACAAAATTAATATCGGTAACTTTAAGGTCCATGATGGCATAGGCCTTGGAGTTGAAGACAACATACTGGCAAATAATGCTGTTGTAGTAACTTATCCTTCCGGAAAACCTGATCTTATTAATCTACATATAGACCGAAACCATCTTTCCGGAGTTTTGGATTATGAGCTTTACAGTATTGATGGCAAATTAGTAACCCGCAATAAAATTGGAAGTAGCAAAACGACCTATGCATTGCAAACCGGTTCTTTTTCAAAAGGGATTTATTTGCTTACCATAAAGAATAGTGGTTCTTTTTCTAAAACTGTTAGGGTTAGGGTGAAGTGATTTCGGGTTTTATTTGATAGAATCACATGGCCTAACCCTTGAATCAATTATTCTTTGAGTTATTGCTTTTACCGTTCTGCCACTTTCAGGATTTTTACCTAAATAGGTAAAATATGTAAATACATTATCCTTTCTATCATACCACTTAATGGGTTTTCCATCTTTAAAAAAAATAGTGTCTTTACAAACCGGAACTTTTCTAAACTTTTCTAATCTTATTTCGTCTAATATTTCCTCATTTTCTAAACCAGAACACCGGATCTTTTCAAAATGATCATCAACCCATAATATGCAATTCTTTTTGTAATACTTTAATATAAATAAGCTTAGTAATCCAGCCAAAATAATGCTAAACACATAGCAAAATTTTAATCTTCTTTTCAATTTTTCATTTTTATTTTCTTCTTTCCTTTTTACTTCAAAATCCTTAAAATCTGTATAGCCCAAATATTTACAAAGGGCATTTAGAGTATCATCTTGAGGCTCAATCTTCTCAATCACTTTTGATATATATCCTTCATAATATCTGTTAAAAGTCTTTTTATCGATAATTAAATTGAATTTTTCCTCCATCTGTTCAGAAAGATATTTTGAAAGGCCTCCTCCAGTGTTTTTTTTAGAGTCTCTTTTAGCTTCCTTAAAAACAAGATTCATCAATTCTTGTAGCAATTCTTTTTTATTTACCTCTTTAGTTTTCTGATTTTTCATTTTATAATTATTTGATAATCAATCATTTGAAAATAAAATAATGAATGTCTTATAAATGTCTCATAGATGTCATAGTTATGCCTATAGTCCCTTCAACAATCTATCTTTTATTTGCTTCAGTATCAGTCCAGTTATGCTTTGCTAACATAATAAATGTACAATACTGACACTGCGGAAATCCACATACGGCTAGCAGACAGCCAAATGGAAAGTAGCTAAGAGTTACCGTATAGGATTTTCACTTTCCAAAAACTTAGGAGTACTCCAAACTCTAACGGGTTGCTATAACCCGAAAGGACAACTGTGTCGTAAGACATGGACAGCAACCCTTTTGTTCAATTCTAAAATTTAAAAATCATGAAAATTCTTTTTTATATACTATTTGCTCTTTTTATGAGCACGACCTTTACATCTTGTACGCCCACTCCTCTTTCACAACAAGTAGATCTTTCTCCTACCGAAGGTGAGGACGGAGAAATTGAAGAAGACGATGATGATGGAGGTAATGGCTAAATTATCAATGATTTAATTTAGTAATTTAGAGGGATGAAACATATATATGTTACATCCCTCTTTTTTCTTTATGTAATTGGTTTTATTTCTCTTCTCTCCTGTGAAACAAAACAGAAAACCAACCCCTTTGCTTCTCCTTTAGAAAAAAAATTAAACAGCATATATGATAATGATTCCATATCTATTAAAGAGAGATTAGAAATCACAAACGACTTTTTAAAAGAAGTGTTTCATTCAGGTGAAGATATCTTACTATACAGAGCACTTATGTTAAAAACCTCCTTACATTCTAAAAATAAGCAAAAGGATAGTGCTATTTACTTTTCAAAGAAGCTATATACTACCGCTAAAAAAAATGGGGATACATTGTATATGGGAAAAGGGCTTACAAAGCTTGGGCTTTATTACAAGTCCATAAACAAATTACCCATAGCATTTAATTATTTTACAGAAGCATACAAAATTCAAAAATATAGTGGAGATACAATTTCTGCCGGTAAAAATTTACACTCTATGGCTGATATTCAAAAAAGCCTGGGAGATTATAACGGCAGTAAATATACCGCTGTAGAAGGAGTACAATATTTAGAAGGCTCTTCTGAAATTAAAAGCCTGGCCGGTTTGTACCAAAACATTTCTACAGCTTTTAGAGCGCAGGAAAATTATGATAACGCTCTAAATTATAATTACAAGGCCATACAGCTTTGTAAAAATGAGAAAGCTTTAAATAAAATTGGAAAAATAAATCTCTTAAAATTATTAAATACAAAAGCCAATATTCTGGCAGATAAAGCCGAGTATAAAAATGCCATTAGAATATTGGATAGTCTGTTAACTGACTCTATAGTTATAAAAAACAGAAAAGAATATGCCAGGGTGCTAAGTAATAAAGGATTTATAGAGTGGAAACAGAATGAAACAAACCACGAATCTGAAACATTACTATTGAATTCTTTACAATTACGTAAAGCTTCCAATGATATTCAAGGATTAATTGCCAGTAATATCCACCTCACTAAGTACTATTCAAAAACAGACAAGCAGAAAGCATTGGCTTATGCAGAAGCAGCATTTTTTAATGCCAAAGAAAGAAACAGCATGTATGCTTCTCTGGAGGCTCTTCGGCTTTTATTTGATATTAAAAATGATTTAAAAGAGCCAATAGCTAATGATTTGTCTCTCTATTACATCACAATAGACAAAACTTTGGAAGCCATTAATACTAAAAACCAGGAATTATATGCAGTAACAAAATTTGATAATGAAAAACTTTTGAAGGAGAAAGCTGAAGGTGAACTACAGATTGAAAAAGAAAAAAATCAAAAGAACACCTACTTTGCTTCGGCATTGGTGATTCTGTTGGGTTCTTTGTTTCTGTACTTTTTTCTGAAACAACAAAAAAGGATTGGAATGATCAACGAAAGACATAGCACAGAGAAAGCCCTTTCTAAGAAAATTCACGATGAAGTTGGCAATGATATATTTTACATTATGACCCAAATTCAAAAAAATCCGGCTATATTAAAACATACTGAAGGTTTAAAGATTCTGGATGGTTTAAATGATATTTACAACAAAGCAAGAGATATTTCAAAAGAATTTACAAGTATTGACACTGGAAATGCCTATAGAGATGAACTCAATGCTCTATTAAATTCCTACGGAAGTGACCATACCAAAATAATTACCACAGAATTAGAAGCCGGTTTTTGGAAAGTTGTTTCAGATTATAAGAAAAAGGAATTATATCGCGTATTACAGGAATTACTTACCAACATGAAAAAACATAGCAAAGCTTCTTTTGCTGCTGTTACTTTTGCAAAGAAAGGAAACAAGATTTTTGTGAATTATGTAGACAATGGAGTAGGAATTGAAACCCTTAAACTCAATACTGGACTTAAAAGTGTGGAAAACCGCATAGATACTATTGGCGGGACTATTACTTTTGATTCTAAACCTAAAGAAGGTTTTAATGCAAAAATTATATTTACTACTTAACTTCAAATATGTTATTCACTAAAATATTAGTTGCAGAAGATACAGATAGTAATAAAAAAGGTGTTGTAGATACACTTATAGAGTTATCTGTTCCTACTGTACATCAATCTCAGTTTTGTGATGATGCTTTTTTAAAAATTAAAAAGGCTTCTTTAGATGGCACCCCTTATCAGCTTTTAATTAGTGACTATCATTTTACCCCGTCACACGGGAGAAATAATATTACCTCCGGAAAGGAACTAATTTCTAAAGTAAAAGAAGTTCAACCGGACATTAAGGTCATTGTGTTTTCTGTAGAGGACAAGCAGCCAATAATTAAATTTCTTTTAGATGAGTTAAAGATCGATGGTTATGTTTGTAAAGGGCTTTACGGGTTAAAAGAGCTGACGAAAGCATTATATTCTGTTTCAAAGGATCAAATCTACACCTGTCCTGTTTCTTCTACTATATTACAACAAAAGAACGTTCTGAAATTAGATGCATACGACAAGCAATTACTACGCCTCCTTGCCGATGGATTAAAACAAAGTGAAATAAGTGATTATTTTAAATCCAAAAATATTACCCCTAATAGTATTAGGTCCATCGAAGGACATATTAGCAAACTTAAGGACGAGTTTAATGCAACTACTCCTGCGCAGCTTATCTATATTGCCAATTCACTAGGCCTTATTTAACATTTTTATAAAATTCTTCTATAGTTGCGGATTCCCACAAAAAAATAGCATTTAGCTGTCTTAAGTTTGTTGAAACAAATCTATATATATGGGGCTTAAAGTATTAATTACACTTGACTTACAAAATGCAACTGACAAACAGAGAGACGCTTTTTACTCTATTCTTAAAAAAGAAAACTGGAACAAATTATCAACTCTAACAACAACTTGGAAAGCTTCATTCAAAGATGAGGTTACCCGAATATCTGCGATAAGGATAATTAAACAAGATTTAATAGCTGCAAAAAGCCATAGTGGTATTAACAGAGTTGATTTCGCATTTCAACTTGACACAAAAGATATTATAATAGATAAACTATAAACATTAGAAATGGAATATAAAGTTGTCCCTTTCGTACCGTCAATTGACAGAAATAAAAACGCATCCTTGCAATCTGCAGAGCAACTTGAGGAAATGATCAAGAATTTTTCCAATCAAGGGTGGAAATATATTCGATTAGAAAGTGTCTCTACATATGTAAGAGCAGAAACAGGTTGCTTTGGATTTGGTGATAAGCCCGGTTATACAATACATAAACAGATGGCAGTATTTGCTAAGTAAACATGAAATATGCTATACTATTACTGATTCAAGCATATTGGACAATTCTTCCGGAATCAAAAAGACGGAGATGTATCTTCAAAAAATCTTGTTCAAAGTATGTTTATGAAACAACACAGGAGAATGGATTCTTTAGTGGAATGAGTGCTTTATTGTTTAGGTTTCATAATTGCAGATCGGGATTCCAAATTTTTGAAGATTCTATAAGTGGGAAAATACAGATAATTCTTCCATGCCAGAAAATAATTAATGAAGATGATATAGCAGATTGGTTAATTAAAAATATAAAATCAAACACGACTTCATCAGTCTGGGGAGAACGATGAGTCAAAACTCAATTCCTTGCGGGTTTCCACAAGGAATTGATGGTTTTGGGGCGTAGGTTTGAAGTGTTAATCAAAAATTAAAAAAATGCCAAGATACTATGTAAATAGAAATACGCAATCAAATGGAGATCATGAAGTCCATCAAACAGGATGTTCTTGGCTTCCAAAACCTGAAAACAGAATATTCTTAGGTGTATTTGATAATTGCAAAGGTGCAGTAAGAGAAGCCAAGAAATATTATTCACAAGTTAATGGATGTTATTACTGTTCAAATGAATGCCATACTAGTTAAAATTATTTCTGTAGCATGTGCGCTGTTATTATTTCTTGCTGTTTTGCAACTACCTATAGGATATTATAAATTATTAAGGGTTGCAATATTCATTGGTTCTATCATAATGATTATTCATTATATAAAAAACATTCCCTGGATAATTGTTTTTGCTCTTATTGCAGTTCTTTTCAACCCTATATATCCATTCTATTTATATCAAAAATCCAAATGGATTCCAATAGACATTTTAGTTGGACTATTATTCTTAGTACTAGCTTTTTTTCAAACAAAAAACAAAGAGCTTTCAAAGAAAATTAAAAGAAAGGAAGAAAAAACATATGGTAGAGACCGAATGTATTAATCTATTAACCTATGAAAGAAATCACAATTTCAGCAGAATTAAAAAGTCATTTTTTACGACTTTATCAAATTGCTCTTTCTGATGAAAATTTCAGCCCTTTAGAGATGCAATTACTTTACAAATTTGCTTCAGACAGAAATATTTCGAAGATTGAATTAGACACAATTCTAACTGGACATATTGGTGAAATATCAATTCCTGAAAGTTTGGAAAAAAGAATTGAATACTTATATGATTTTGCAATTATGATTTGGGCCGATAGAGAAGTGACGGATGATGAATATAATACATTAAAAAAGTATTGCAAAAAATTTGAGTTTTTGGATGAGAACATAATTGAGTTATGTGATTATCTAATTAATAGTGTAAAGGATGGAAAAAGAAAAGAACACATTCTGAAAGAATTAAACAACTAACAAATGGGACTACTCAAAAATTTGATACAATTAAAATCTCAAAACGGAAAAGAAAAGAAAAAAAACAGCTCTTTTGAAGAAGAAAAGAAAACATATCATGATGACGGTTATTCAAAATCAAAATCCTGTCAGGGAAAGCCTCAAAACCTAAAAACCAATCTTGAAGCAATTTATCACAAGTTTGAAAATAATTGTAAAGAAGAAGACCTTGAACAAGCAAAATTAAAACAACCATATTTAACAGAGCTAAAAGGAAAGAAAACCTCATTATTAAACAAATTAGATGAAAAAAATAAATTACAAGAGAAAGTTGAAAGGTTTAATGTAGTAATAGAAGAATTAAAACAAGACAAAATCAATGTCCGTAACAACCCAAAAGATTATGGAATAGATATTAGCCGTAAATCATCTGCTAAATTTTGGATTGGAATTTCATTTCTAGTACCACTTACATTGTACATATTCATTTTTTATGTGTCAGCTTCCTACTCAGGGTTTTTTAGAATTTTTGATCCTTCTGTAAATATTTTTGGAGGTATGTTTTATCCAAAAGCACTACAGGAAGCATATAATGCGGGAGTATTGGAATTAGGATTTATTATTTTTATTCCTTTTGTTTTTTATGGATTAGGTTATCTCATTCATATGTTCCAACATAAAAAAAGCATTGTAAACTATATAAAAGTTATCCTGCTTTTTGTTGTAACATTTGTATTTGATGCAATTCTTGCCTATCAAATTGATGGAAAACTTTATGACTTAGATAAGGTATATGGATCTCCTGATTTTTCAATTCCATTAGCTTTTCAAAGCTCTGGTTTTTGGGTAATTATTTTTGCAGGGTTTGTCTCTTATATAATATGGGGACTAGTTTTCGATTTTGTTATGAAAGAACATGCCGATAGAGATAAATTACAAAGTTTTATAAATGGTATAGATATAGAGATTACTAATAAGCAAAAAGAACTTAATCAATTAAAAGATAGTATAGCAGAAGTCGAAGATGTTATGAATACAATTAAAGTACGCTGTTCTGAACTTGAAAGTATTGTAGATGGATTTATTTTACCAATTCAAAATTATAGAGCTTTATGCTCAGAATATCTTCAAGGGTGGCAAGAATGCATATCTGCTACTATTGCTATGGGTCATGATGAAAAAAGAAACTATTTAGAAGATTGTAGAATAATTTATGATGAGCACCTTAAGAAACTAGATCTTGATACAGATGATTATCAAAACAAAGTTTATCGAAGAACATTATAGCATGAAAATTTCAATATTAACATATCTGGTATTATACTCATTTTTTATTATTTCATGTACTGATAATAATAGTAATATAAATTCTGATGAAGAAAAAAGTAGTTCTTTTTCAAACCATAATTCAAGATGTCCAAAATATATTCTTAAGAATAAAGTTGAAAATTTGAATATCAGTATTCTATTGGATTTATCTGACAGAATTGAAGAACATAAAATTGTTGAAAAAGATACTGCTTATTTATCAAGTATTTCAAAAGCTTTTATCAACCATATAAAGAACAAGAAATTAATTTTTCTTGAAGATAAAGTACAGCTTTTCTTTAATCCTGAACCACTAAAAGGAGAAATTACTGAAATAGCACAACAATTAAAAATACGTTTTACAAAAGATACTCCACAACCCAGAATTAAAAACACAGTGGTTCTTTACAAAAAATATCCTATAAAACTCTATCAATTAGCAATTGAAGATGCTGAAGAGAATCTACAATATCCAGGTTCTGATATTTGGCGTTTTTTTAAAGATAATGTGAAAGATTACTGTATAGATGAATGCCATAGAAACGTTCTAATAATTTTAACGGATGGATATATGTACCATGAAGCAACTATTATGAATCAAAAAAACAGAACTTCTTATATAACTCCAAATTCTCTAAAAAGGTTAAACCTTAATAAAAATAATTGGAAAGAGAAAATTGAAGAACTTGATCTAGGTTTTATCCCTGCTACCAACAATTTAGATGATTTAGAAATTTTAGTTATAGGGATAAATAGCCAGAATCCCGAAAATCCATATGCACAAGACATTATTAATACTTACTGGAGTAAATGGTTCGAAGAAATGGGTTTAGAAAACAATAATTATAAAATTAAAGCAGCCGACATCCCAACAAATATAGAAGAGGTAATCTTCGATTTTATTCTTAATAAATAATTTTTGTTATTATGGCATTCAAATATAATAAGCGAATTAAACTTGGTAAAGGATTTGGCATAAACGTAAGTAAATCAGGTTTCTCTCCAAGCTACAGAACCAAGAGAGGTAGTTTTAGTTCTAAAAGCTACTCAATAAAAACTGGGATTCCTGGATTAACTTATCGAAAGAGTTTTAGCAAATCAAAAAACAACGGATGTATTGTTATTTTAAGTTTCCTTTTCTTAATTACTACAATAATTTATTCCTGTTCTGAGGATAATAATTTTTCCTCGTGCCCTACCACTGCAAATTGTGGGTGTTCCAATAAAGTAAAATCTGATTGTGAAATAGATTCTTGTTGTCAATGGATAGTTGGGGAAGGATGTAAATGTAATTGATAAGATATTGAATACATTAATTTGAAAGAAGAAATTTACATTATTGTTACAAGCAAAAGAATTGAGAAGTTCATCTCGATTATAATCATCATTAATGTAGTTTCAATTATTCTGGAAACAAACAAAAATTTAAACCTTAATTATAAATCAGTATTTACATACATAGAGTATATTTCAATATTTATTTTCACAATAGAATATCTTCTTCGGTTTTGGACGGCCAATTTAAACAAAAAGAGCAGAAAAATAATTGGATCTAGGAAGTTAGGATATGTATTTTCTATCTATGGGATACTTGACCTGTTGGCTATTCTTCCTTTCTATCTTCCTCTTTTGATAGCATTTGACCTTAGAATTGTTAGAATTTTGCGACTTTTTAGGTTATTACGAATCCTTAAATTAAGCAGATATTCTCAATCGTTTAAAATCATCAATAAAGTAATAGTTGAAACAAGACCGCAGCTTGCTGTTACATTGTTTGTTGCACTTATTTTATTGGTTTTGTCATCAACGTTGATGTTCTATGCAGAAAATCCAGCACAACCAGAAAAATTTTCAAGTATTTTGGACTCTCTTTGGTGGTCTATTGCAAAACTCACAACTGTTGACTATATTGATGTGTACCCTATTACTTCATTTGAAAAAATACTAAGCACTATCATAGCAATGATTGGAGTTGGATTCATTGCATTCCCTACAGGAATTTTGAGCTCCGCGTTTATTGAAAGTATTCATAATAATGAAGATAAAAAAGGCATAGATGAATGCCCAAACTGTAGAAGAAAATGAAAACCTTATTTATCACCGGATTACTACTTATCGCTCTAGGCGATACGGTCAATAAGAGTGAAACTCTGATTAAAGATACAGTAGAAATAGAAATAACTGATGTCTACATTTGTACCGGAAAATATAGCAAAAGATATCACTACAATAAAAATTGCCGAGGCCTGTCTAACTGTAAAGGCGAAATTAAAAGAGTATATCTAAATGAAGCTAAACATAAAGGTAGAACTCTTTGTGGTTGGGAGGATTAATCAAAAAAAGCTCAACTTTTCAGTTGAGCCTTTTTTGATTTTTGTTGTATTGAGGTATTAATTTCCAACTGCTGTCATACAATCTTTATAATTGTAGATCTCGTTGTTAATTTTTGCCAGTCCTTCTTCACGAGGTGTTGCAGGATCCAGTTTGATCTTCTCACCATTTGGCAAATGATAAACGATCAATCCCTCTTCAATAGAAGATAATTTAATAAGTTCTCCGTTCTGCTTTACAGCATTCCATGATCTTTCGGAGGGCTTATACACCAGGTCCACACGTTCTCCTTTCCTGTCACCATCCAATATCACGATCTCAAATCTGTTTTTGGAAGCAGTCATTTCAAGTTGCGTACCATTATGCTCTACTATTTGTGTTTCATACTCTCCATCGGCCATTGCAATAGGATTGCTCCCACTCCAAAATTCTATTACATTGAATATTAAGACATCCCCTACAAAAAACAATCCGTAGACAGGTATGATATTTAGGCCCCAAAATACCAGGTTGTTTACAAATTTACTATCGCTTATTTCATGGTTCCAGTCCTTTAAATTGTTAAAGGCACTGAATGAACCCAAACAGCTTGAAAATAAAAGGGAGGCAGATAAAGTACTACAAATAACTAGTTTTCTCATAATTATACTATGTTTAAGATTAGATTTCAAATTAAGATAAAATATTCAAATAAACCTTCTTCCGGAAAATTAATCATAACAAAAAACCCTCAACATTAATGTTGAGGGTTTTTTAATTCTATAAAGAAAAGTTCTTAAGCTTCTGCGTTTGGAATAATAGAAACGTAAGATTTGTTGTCTTTCTTTTTAGTGAATTTTACAGTTCCATCTACCTTAGCGTGTAAGGTATGGTCTTTACCGGCGTACA
>JANQOS010000107.1 GCA_028285705.1 Altibacter sp. | reverse complement strand
CTTATATGCCTGTACCAATCCGCCAACACCTAGTTTGGTTCCTCCAAAATAACGAACTACCACCACCAGGACATTTGTAACATCAAAGGACTGTAGCTGCCCGTAAATAGGCATTCCTGCGCTATTGGAAGGCTCTCCGTCATCATTAGCACGGTAGCTCTCATAATTTTTGCCTAGTTGCCAGGCATAGCACCAATGCCTGGCATTGTAATGCTTTTTCTTTAAATTTTCTATGTGTTGTTTTATTTCGTCTTCGGTACTAACAGGAAATGCATAGCCAAAGAACTTACTGCCACGATCCTTATGAAGTGCTTCTGCAGAAACTTTTGTAATTGTTCTATATGTATCTTTTTGCCCCTCCATTAGATTCCAGACAGGGTTACTAAAAAGATACTTATTACCGCAAGTAGAATCCCCAACCAATTCTTTGGCAATAATTTTTCTCTGAATAAGATAATTCCCATTAGTGTTGAAACCATTACTACAGCGACATTATTGACAGTGAAGATACCGGAGCTTTCCAAAATACCACTGCGTAATGCTTTTACCAAAAAATAGATTGAAAAGTAATTTGGGATTCCCAGCGCGATTCCACCTAATACATTTTTAAGCTCAATTGTAAGCTTTCTTCGTAATGCCAGGTAGAAAAGGACAAAGACGCCTACCATTGCTGCTGAACCGAATATGGTAGCCGAGAACAATGCAACATCGTTCTTGGCGACAAAGGCATCTTCTAAAAATTTAATACTGGTATCTATAATACCACTACCTATAAATACCAATATCGGAAAGATTAGGTCTTTACTTCTAATGCTAAGACTTCTGTTGGATTTTATGGATGCCAGATATACAGCGATTAAAGCCAGTAGAATTCCTATTAGCTTTAATATGTTTAAGCTTTCCCTATAATATACCAAACCAAAAATAATAGGGATCACTACACTCATTTTGGTAGCTACAGATACTACTGATAGTCCGCTACGTTGTGTAGTGAGCGCCATTAAATTGAAAACAACAATGAATAAGGCACCAAGCCCTAATGTAAAATAGAACCACCCGTGTGAGGTTATTTCCGAAAAAGAAACAGGAGCATCATAAGCAATTATTCCACTGATACATGCTACAATATAATTAACCACAATTGCCTGAAGCGTATTGATCCTGAACCTGCTGAACAATTTGAAAGTCACAAAAATAATGACCGAAGATGCTACACTAAGTATTAAATAGATCAAAGGCTCTGGTTTTTATAATGTTTTAATACATCTCCTTTTATTATTTCCTGTGAAATGAAACTGTTTAAGATCACGGGAGCTTTAATACCTTCTTTAAACTTGTTGATACCTGTAAATACAAAAGCTTCATCCCAAAGGTTTGCATCGGTAAATGTTTGTATTGTCTTTGTGCCACCTTCCACGATCAAAGACTGAATTTTATACCTATATAATATATCACAAATTTGGAAAGCAATGTCTTTAGAAAAATCTATTGTTTCATAAAAAACATTATCTGTGTTACGGGCCTTCTTTTGGGTAATAACGACCGTCTTAGCTTCTTTATCAAATACAGCAGCATTCCCGGGTATTTTTAAGGACCTGTCGATAACAACTCTTACAGGTGAGTTTCCTTCCCACTCACGGGTCGTTAAACTTGGATTATCCATTAAAACTGTGGTAGTTCCTACCAAAATAGCCTGTTCTTTAGCGCGCATTTTGTGTACCCATTGACGCGAATGTTCATTTGTGATCCAGACGGGTTTTTTCTCGGAATTTCTATGAGCTTCGGAAGGGGCAATAAATCCATTGGAAGTTTGTGCCCATTTCAAAATGATGTACGGGCGTTTTTTTTGGTGAAAAGTAAAAAAACGCCTGTTCAGCTCATCACATTCCTTTTTGAGAACTCCAACTTCAACCTCACATCCGGCATCTTTCAATTTTTGAATTCCGCTTCCCGCAACTTTCGGGTTGGGGTCCGTACTGCCTATCACAACTTTTTTAATTCCTTTGGAGATAATGAGATCTGCACAAGGTGGTGTTTTTCCAAAATGACTGCAAGGTTCCAGGGAAACATAGATGGTAGCATCTTTTAAAAGCTTAGTGTTGCGTACACCTGCTATAGCATTTACTTCGGCATGCGATAGTCCGGCCTTATGATGCCAGCCTTCCCCAATAATAGTATTGTTATGAACAATTACACTGCCTACCAAAGGATTTGGATAGGTATTTCCAAGGCCATTTTTCGCTAATTGGATACAGCGTGACATATATTTTTCGCTTATCTTCACACTGTAAAAATACAAGTAATTACTTAGATGAGTACACCTATAATCCGTCCTATTCAAAAAAAAGATAATCCACAGATTGCGAGCATCATTAGAAGTGTTTTAGATGATTTTGGAGTTCCCAAAGAGGGTACGGCTTATGCAGATAAAGCTTTGGATGCTATGTATGAAACATATAATGAAGATAGTGCCACGTACTTTATACTGGAAGAAAATGGAAGGGCAATAGGTGGTGGCGGAGTGGCGCAATTAGATAATTACAACGGCAATGTATGTGAATTACAAAAAATGTATTTCCTGCCACAAGCAAGAGGAAGAGGATTGGGTACACAAATGATAGACGCCTGTTTGGAAGAAGCACGTAAATTGGGATATGAAAAATGTTACCTGGAAACCATGTCCTATATGGAGGCAGCTCAAAAATTGTACAAACGATATGGTTTTCAATATTTGGACGGACCTATGGGAGATACCGGACATTACGCTTGCGGGGTACACATGATAAAAGAACTATAATTTTGAAGCTTTCCGAATTAAAAAAAGAGTTTAACGGATCACTTTCAAAACTGTATCCTGAAGAAGAGGTACAGTCTTTTTTTGCAATTCTTTCTGAAACCATTCTCAAACTATCAAGGTTAGAAACCGTTTTACAATCTGAAAAAGATATTTCTGAAGAAGACTGTTTTAAATTTATTGAAGCTGTTCAGCGGTTGAAGCATTTTGAACCCATTCAATATATTACAGGTGAAACAGAATTTTACGGTTTAGTTTTTAAGGTCAATAAACATGTACTCATTCCTCGTCCCGAAAC
>JANQOS010000088.1 GCA_028285705.1 Altibacter sp. | reverse complement strand
CGGCAAAAATGGCATCTTGTTTATCCTTTGCCGTTAAAGCCGGCAAGGATAACTTTGTATTTGGAAGGTTCACTCCTTTTTTGGATTGCAATGGGCCTCCCTGCAGTACTTTTGCCCTTACTTTATTGGTGTTATTTGTTTCCAGTATTTCAAAAATGAGTTTTCCATCGTCCAATAAAACCTGTTCTCCCGGATTTACATCTTTAGGAAAATTATCATAGTTCATATAAACTTTCTCCCGAGTACCTTCAAACTCATCTCCGGTACAAAAAAATATTTCGTCTCCGGGTTCTACTATTACCTCTTCTCTCATTATTCCCACACGCAATTTTGGCCCTTGCAGGTCTGCCAGTATAGCTGTTGAGGTCCCTAATTCTGTTCCAAGTTCTCTTATGCTAACAATGGTCTTTTTTACTTTGTCATAGTCTGCATGTGAGAAGTTGATCCGGAAAACATTAACTCCTTCTAAGATCATTTCCTTAATTACATCCCTTGTAGATGAAGAAGGGCCTAATGTAGCTACAATTTTGGTTTTTTTCTCTTTTGGCATTAGTCGAAAATTAGATTGCTTTTAGATTTTATCGCTTCGGGATCTACACTATATGCTGAAATAACCTGCTTTATTTCATTTATATCTGAAACAAGTTTGCGAAGCGGGATTAATTCGAAATCTGAAAATATTTTCAGGAAAAAGTCTACTTTCTTGAATTCCGGAAGTAAATAGGTTATTACTGTTTCTGATATATCATTACTAAAAAGTCCGCTGGAACTCTGCATATTTGCAATTAATGACCTGCATTTGTTGGCTACCAAATTATAAGTTGTGTATTGCATTGCATTTTCATATTCAAATAAAGAAAACGTGATTTCTAATCCATCATTGGAATATTCCAAATCTACTTCTTTTCTCTGCAAATGTAGCCCAAGCTGTTTATTAAGCAAAAAAGCCATTTTATAAGCTTCTTCACTACAATGTATGGCAACTAAGGAATATGTTTCCTTAATATCATCATCCAGTATTAATTTGTGATGTGCCATAGCGGATTTTAACCATAAATGTAGGTTTTCCTTTCCGTAATTTAAAAAAGATTACTCTCTTTTACCGTCTATTTTCTTTTGAAGTTTAAAATAGGCTCTTTTTGCAGCTCGTTCTTCAGCTTTCTTTTTTGAAGTGGCTCTTGCTTTGGCAACAGTGATATTTTCTAATTGAAGTTTTATGGCAAAATGTTTTAATGTGTCTTGCCCTGTATCTTCATAGACTGCAAATTTAAATTGCTTTTTGTTTTTTTGGCACCATTCAATAAAAAGACTCTTATAGCTTATAACTTTTCCTTCCAGTTTCTGTATATCTACATACGGCCTAATTACCCTTTTATAGATAAATTTTTCGCAATATCTATACCCTCTGTCTAAATATATGGCGCCTATTAAAGCTTCAAAGACATTTCCGTGAATGTTTCCTCCAAACTGTTGTGTTGGGATGGTCGTTTTTACAAATTTAATGAGGTTCAGGTCTCTTCCCAATTCATTAAGATGCTCTCTACTTACCACCTTAGAACGCATTTTTGTTAGGTATCCTTCATTTCCTCCCGGAACTTTCTTAAACAAATGAGATGCAATAACTGCACTAAGCATTGCATCTCCCAAAAATTCCATCCGTTCGTAATTCTGCGAATGGCCTTCTCTATTTTTTTCATTGGTGGAGCGGTGCGTAAATGCTTCTTCATATATGGAAATATCTTTAGGTTTAAACCCTAATATCCTTTTAATTGCATAAAAAAAATCCCCGTGCTTTTCAGCACGAGAATTAAATATGTTCTTAATTGAAGTCATTTACATTTTTAGGCATCAATTCTTTTAAAGAGTACGCAAGCGTTGTGGCCGCCAAACCCAAAGGTATTACTCATAACCACTTTAATATCTCTCTGTTGTGCCTTATTTAAAGTAAGATTTAATGAAGGGTCTATTTCTTCATCAACAGTTGTATGATTAATTGTTGGAGGCACCAGGCTGTTTTCCATTGCCAAAATGGAAGCTATGGCTTCAATGGCTCCTGCAGCTCCTAACAGGTGTCCTGTCATAGACTTGGTAGAATTGATGTTAATGCTTTTGGTATGTTCTCCAAATACTTTGGATATGGCGATAAGTTCCGCTACATCCCCTAATGGTGTTGAAGTTCCATGGGTATTTATAGCATCTACCTCTTCGGGCTTCATTCCTGCATCATTTAAACAGTTAAGCATTACCCGCTCTACGCCAATTCCATCGGGATGTGGAGCTGTCATATGATAAGCATCACTGGACATTCCGCCTCCTATTACTTCTGCATAGATCTTCGCGCCACGTTTTTTTGCATGTTCATATTCTTCTAATATCAATGCCCCGGCTCCTTCTCCTAAAACAAACCCATCACGTGTAGCATCAAAAGGCCTTGATGCCGTTTCCGGGCTTTCATTTCTGGTAGAAAGGGCATGCATGGCATTAAAACCTCCCATTCCGGCGGGAGTTACTGCAGCTTCGCTTCCTCCGGTCACAATAATATCACAATGCCCCAAACGTATATAGTTTAATGCATCAATCATTGCATTCGCTGAAGAAGCACATGCGGAAACTGTAGTATAGTTAGGTCCCATAAACCCATGTTTGATAGAGATATTCCCGGGGGCAATATCTGCAATCATTTTGGGAATGAAGAAGGGGTTGAAACGAGGCGTTCCATCCCCTTCTGCAAAATTTATTACTTCATCCTGAAAAGTCTTTAAGCCTCCTATACCGGCTCCCCAAATAACACCAACGCGAAACTTATCCACCTCATCAAGGTTAATACCAGCGTCTTTTATTGCTTCATCACTTGAAACCAGTGCATATTGAGCAAAACGATCTAGCTTTCGGGCTTCTTTCCTGTCAAAATGATCCTCTGGATTGTAATTTTTAACTTCGCAAGCGAATTTAGTTTTGAACTTTTCAGTATCAAAATAAGTTATAGGCGCACAGCCGCTTCTCCCATTTTTTAATCCGTCCCAATATTCTTCAATATTGTTACCAATTGGGGTAAGTGCTCCAAGGCCTGTAACTACAACTCGCTTTAATTCCATAAAGAAGTAGTTTTATTTAGCTTCTTCTATATAGGAAATTGCTTGACCTACTGTAGCAATGTTCTCAGCTTGATCGTCCGGAATTTGAATATCAAATTCTTTTTCAAATTCCATAATAAGCTCTACCGTGTCCAGAGAGTCGGCGCCCAAGTCATTTGTGAAGCTCGCTTCGTTAACAACTTCGTTTTCGTCAACTCCTAATTTGTCTACGATAATCGCTTTAACTCTTGATGCAATGTCTGACATAATTTTAGTTTTTTAAATTTAATTATAAGTGGCAAAAATAAAATATTTTAATTTAAAACACCATTTTAACTGTAAAATGTGATAGCAAATTAAACAATTTTGAGCGAAGTAAAACTCTATTGCCGTACTTTTGTTATTTATTTATATGATAACTTCTAAACTCCCAAAGAAACTCTAATGAAGAAGCGCATTGTTATTTTTGCTTCGGGTAGCGGTACCAATACTCAAAACTTAATTCAATACTTTCAGCAAGTAGACTTTGCCGAGGTTGTCCTTGTGCTCACAAACAAGAAGGATGCCAAAGTCTTGAAACGATCTAAAAGACTAAAAATCAAGTCATTACATTTTGAAAAAAAAGAATTGAATGTTGAAAACGGCGTCTTAAGAATTTTAAAGAAGGTAAAACCCGACCTCATAGTACTCGCAGGGTTTCTTTTAAAATTTCCTGAAATTATTTTGAAAGAGTTCCCAAATAAGGTTATCAACCTACATCCTGCACTTCTTCCAAAATATGGCGGAAAAGGAATGTATGGCCACCATGTACACGAAGCAGTAATAGCGAATAAAGAACCTGAAACCGGTATAACTATACATTATGTGAACGAAAATTATGACGAAGGAGCCATTATTTTTCAGAAAAGTATGAGGGTTTTGGAAAAAGATACTCCTGAAACTGTTGCCGAAAGAATACATAAACTGGAATATAAATATTTTCCTAAAGTAGTAGAAGATCTTTTGCTTTCAGAAAAAAAACCATCCATCCCCACAGACAATAAGAATGACTAAAAAAGAAAAGTTTTACGTAGTTTGGTATGGAAATCCTGCCGGTATCTTTAGCTCCTGGGAAGAATGTAAACGATCCATCGCCGGTGTAAAAGGAGCTCAATATATGTCTTTCCCTTCTTTTGCAGAAGCAAAAATTGCTTACAACAAAGAGTATATAGATTATAAAGGCAAAAACACTAAAAACAAAGTACTCACCAAAGAAGAACTTGCTAAGATTGGTGACCCTGATTTATACTCTATCTCTGTAGATGCTGCTTCCAGTGGTAACCCCGGGAAAATGGAATACAGGGGTGTAGATACACAAACGCACAAACAGCTATTTCATCAAGGTACTTTTTTACAGGGCACAAATAATGTTGGTGAATTTTTAGCAATTGTTCACGGACTGGCATTTTTAAAGCAGCAAGGTAGTGACAGGCTTATTTATACGGACTCCCGTATTGCAATGGGTTGGGTTAAAAAGAAGAAATGCAATACCAAGCTAAAGCAAACTTCTAAAAATAAAAAGCTCTTTGAACTAATTGCACGTGCCGAAACATGGCTAAAAAATAATAGCTATACAACTAAAATAGTTAAATGGGAGACCAAAGCTTGGGGTGAGATTCCTGCAGACTTTGGAAGAAAGTAGCTTAATTTAAACGTAGCATCCGGATTTTCTCTAAATATTTACTTTAGCGATCCAGATTTTTTTAAAGTATTCCATTTCTCTTAATTTTTTCTTTTTTAGATAGACAAAGGATGGGTCCGCACTATGGAATATATACACATAATGCCAATTATTTTCCGGGTTTATATACGTTAAAGGTGTATATCCTCTTGCTTTTAAAAACTCAGTCCATTTTTGTGCATTATCCTCTATTGAAAACACATTTGTGATCAGGTAATATCCTCTTGTTAAGGAAGGAATCGAGATAGATTCTTTGCTTTCAACTTCTTCTATCATAACACTGTCAAAATCCATATTTGTTTCTTCCAGTCCGGCTACAACTTTTTCTTCTGTAGTTATCTGGTCATCCTTAATGGGCTTTGCGACAATTACTTTGGGCTCTTCTTTTACAATAGGCTTCTCATTTTTTGTTATAGGTTTTTCTTCTTTTGCAATAGGCTTCTCTTCTACTTTTATTTCCTTTACTGCTTTAGTTTCTTCTTTTGCAATAGGTTTAGGTTTCTCCTCTACTGTGACTTCTTCTTTTGTTTTAGGAGTTTCATTAATAGTTGAAACTGCAGTATCCATTACCGGAGCTTCAACAGTATCTGTGTTTATTACCTCTGTAATTACGGGTGTACTTTCCAGTATATCATCTAAAGGTTCCAAGCCTCGTTTCTCTCGGTAAAAAGCATTGTTTATTTCGGTTTCAAAAGCAGCAAAGAACAAATAGAACCGGTCTGCTTTTGTTTGGAACTTCAACGTAGCTTGAGTGGTATTACTATCTATTATTTGGTTCCCGGAATTTGGAACTTCAATTTTTAACAGGTCAAATCCAAGTGTATTGATATTATTCGGGTTTCTATCGTTGAATATTTCAGAATACATAGTGATCGAACTATTAAAGAAATTTTTCGGGTCCCTTAAAGAATTACTAATATTTTCATAGGTGTTGGTTTTGGAATTATAAATAGCACATTGATCTGTTTTTAACTTTCTGTCTCCTTCAAGGGATCCTATGGCTATTGTTGTATTTATATCACCGGCTTTTTTCGTTTTAAAATCTTTGAACGTTATCTCTACTGGTTTTTTGTTTACCTCAACAAGTCCATTATATGTTGTAAAGTATTTTGGGCTCTCTAATGGGTTCTCATAAACAATGTACAAAAGCCATCCGGCAGAACTGCCTCCGGAAATATTTCCTTCGGTTGCCCTAATATCTGCTACCGTATAGGTACCGTTAAAACCTAGCCTTTTTTGTAAATGTTCGGTCACATCTGCATAACACACATAAGGAGAACTCCCGGGAAAGATCCCTTTTTCAAAACTATCAAATACTATGTCTCCCTTTATCATCTTATACTCATCATTAGGCATCTTGAATAAAACCAGATCTACATGCGGATCCCTGCTCCCTTGTCCCCTGTGTACCATTTTGTCTCCGGATTTTCTCAATACTCCGGACTCATACGGGTAAAGAGCGCTCCAGTATAAAGCCGCATAAGCAATTTTAGAATTATCATTAGGAACATTTATTGTTGCCTGACTTGAACTAAAGGTCCTTTTGTCATTATCAACATCTATATATTTCATTTTAGTAATATCATTAGGAACACTTACATCATTTAGAGGTTTTGATGCATGGTCGCTTAGAATATTATTACCTATAAGAATAGAATTTCCCCGGAGATAAAGCTTATTGTTTTCCCGGAATGACATTCCTTCCTGGGAATATCCTATCTGAATTATTAAAAACGCAACAATTGTAAGACATAAATTTCTCATAATAAGCCTTTAAAGAATGCTTGAATTTACTATATTTTATTTGAACTCATCTGTTCTTTTTTGGAAAAATATCTTTCAAAATAACCTTTTCACATGGGCCCGTTAAAAAAGACCTCTAATGCTGTAGAAGCGTTCACGGTTATGGTATGCAATTTAACTTTTTTTGAAACAGAAAAAAAACGAGCCGGACATTAAAGGCAGACAGGAAATTTCAAAAGATCTCGGAAGAAAATAATCAAAAAGCAGGAGTTAGTATTTATCTGTACAAAAACGTATCTTTGCACCTTCATTTAAAACCCTCTTATGAGCAAGCTTGTTATTGTTGGTACCGTTGCTTTTGATGCGATCGAAACACCTTTCGGAAAGACAGAAAAAATTCTAGGTGGTGCCGCTACATATATTGGCTTGGCAGCTGCTAAATTTAACGTAGATGGAGTCATAGTTTCTGTTGTGGGGGGTGATTTCCCAGAAGAATATATCCATATGCTGGCCGATAAGGGAATGAATATCGATGGGCTGGAAATTGTGGAAGATGGAAAGACATTTTTCTGGAGTGGAAAATACCATAACGATATGAATTCGCGTGACACGCTTGCAACCGAATTAAATGTGTTGGCAGATTTTAACCCAAAAGTGCCTACTGCATATCAAGATTCCGAAGTTGTAATGTTAGGAAATTTACACCCCTTGGTTCAATTAAGTGTCATCGAACAAATGAGCGATAGCAAATTAATAGTATTGGATACCATGAATTTTTGGATGGACAATACTTTAGATGAATTAATGCAGGTTATTGCCAAAGTAGATGTAATTACGATCAACGATGAAGAAGCCCGGCAATTAACCGGCGAATATTCTTTAGTTGTTGCAGCTCAAAAAATCATGGCAATGGGCCCTAGATATGTAGTTATTAAAAAGGGAGAACACGGTGCGTTGTTGTTTCATGATGATGATATTTTTTATGCTCCCGCCCTTCCCCTGGAAGAAGTATTTGACCCAACAGGAGCAGGAGATACATTTGCCGGAGGATTTTGCGGTTATCTGGCAAAGACCGGAGATTACAGTTATGAAAATATGAAAAACGCAATTATATACGGTGCGGCATTAGCATCATTTACAGTTGAAAAGTTTGGAACGGAGCGATTGTTTGAGCTTTCAAAAAAAGAGATGCATCGACGTTTGCAGCAATTTAAGAATTTAACGCAATTTGATATTGAACTAACATAAAGACACGCCCTGAAAATTCAGGGCTTTTTTTGTAGCTTTAAATAATAATTTTTATAAAAAATGAGCGACGCTTTAAAACACGAATGTGGAATTGCAGTAGTACGATTACTGAAACCCCTGGAGTATTACAAAGAAAAGTACGGGACGGCTTTCTATGGTGTCAACAAAATGTATCTAATGATGGAAAAGCAGCACAATCGCGGTCAGGATGGTGCAGGTTTTGCAAGTATTAAATTAGATGTAAACCCCGGAGAGCGTTATATTAGCAGGGTACGTTCAAATGCGGCTCAACCTATACAGGATATCTTCGCACAGATCAACGAAAGAATTAATCTCGAATTTGAAACACACCCCGAATACAAAAACGATGTTACCGCTCAAAAAAAGAACATTCCTTATATTGGAGAATTACTTCTGGGGCATGTACGTTACGGTACTTTTGGGATCAATAGTGTAGAAAATGTTCATCCTTTCTTGAGGCAGAACAATTGGATGCACCGTAATCTAATTATTGCGGGAAACTTCAATATGACCAATACAACAGAGCTGTTTGACAATCTCATTAAATTGGGGATGCATCCAAAAGAAAAAGCGGACACTGTTACTGTGATGGAAAAAATTGGTCACTTTTTGGATGATGCAGTTCGCAAATTATACAAAAAGGCCAAATCTAAAGGAATGACCAAAATTGAAGCGTCTCCTTATATTGCCCAAAATTTAAACGTTGCTAAAATTTTACGTAAATCGGCCAAATTATGGGACGGAGGTTATGTAATGGCCGGCCTGCTGGGACATGGTGACTCTTTTGTATTGCGTGACCCTGCAGGTATAAGACCTGCTTACTATTATAAAGATGACGAGGTAGTTGTTATCGCTTCAGAAAGACCCGCCATAC
>JANQOS010000080.1 GCA_028285705.1 Altibacter sp. | reverse complement strand
CAGCCACTAGATGCATTAAGTCTTTCACTTTCTACAGAATATGAAGACAATCCCAACAAGACCCAATATGTAACCGAGGCCACATACAATGGAACGCCCCGGTATATTACTGCCGAAATAGACAATGAATCACTAAGCGCCACACTTAGGGTCAATTATACGATCAATCCGGACCTTACCATACAGTACTACGGTCAGCCTTTCATTTTCAAAGCGAAGTATTCGAACTTTAACTATGTGAATGATCCTATCGCGGAAGACCTGTATGACCGTGTGACCTGGTATGATAATAATCAAATTTCACTATTGGAAGAGGATGAGGTCTATTCTATAGATGAAGATATGGATGGTAAAGAGGACTATAGTTTTGATGATCCCGATTTTGCCTATGTACAGTTCCGTTCAAACCTGGTAGTGCGTTGGGAGTACATTCCGGGCTCCGAAATATTTTTGGTGTGGTCCCAGGGTGTAACCGGTTTAGGAAATATTGAAGATAGTTTTAGCGCACTTGCAGACGATCAGATCTTAGGGCAACAACCTCAAAATACATTTTTGATCAAGGCGACGTATCGATTTGTGTTATAAGAAAGATTAAGTGTTAATTTTAATGCGCCTCCAGCCAGTTTTCTCCTAGTCCTAATTCAACGTCTAGTGGGACAGCTAGTTTGTAGGCGCTTTCCATTTCGGTTTTAATAAGAACCTTAAGCTCTTCCAATTCAGGTTTATGGACATCAAAAACTAATTCGTCATGTACCTGGAGCAGCATTTTACTTTTGTAGCCGGCTTCGGTCATTTTTTTGTGAATATTGATCATCGCTATCTTTATAATATCTGCCGCACTCCCCTGAATAGGCGCATTTACGGCATTTCGTTCTGCAGCGCCTCTCACAACAGCATTTCGGGAATTAATATCCTTTAAATATCTGCGACGCCCCAATACGGTTTGCACATAACCATTGTCCCGTGCAAAATCTACCAATTCGCTCATATAGTTGCGAAGTTTTGGGTAGGTTTTGTAATACGTTTCGATCAGCTCTTTAGCTTCGGTTCTGGAAAGGTCCGTCTGGTTACTCAATCCAAATGCCGAAACTCCGTAGATAATTCCAAAATTTACTGTTTTCGCATTACCTCGTTGCTCACGTGTAACTTCTTTTAAGGGGACGTTAAATACTTTTGCAGCTGTAGAAGCGTGAATGTCTTCCCCGTCTTTAAATGCCTTTATCATGGTTTCTTCTTCACTCAATGCCGCAATGATACGCAGTTCAATTTGCGAATAATCCGCAGCCAGTAAAATATAATCTTTATCTCGGGGAACGAATGCTTTTCTAACTTCACGGCCCCGCTCCGTACGAATAGGGATATTCTGTAAGTTAGGATTATTACTACTTAGCCTTCCGGTAGCTGCAACTGTTTGCATATAATCGGTATGTACACGATGTGTAGCAGGATCCACCTGCTCCGGCAATGCATCTACATAGGTGCTTTTTAATTTTGATAGACCACGGTATTCTAATACATCGCGAATTATCTTATGATCTTTTGCAAGATAAGACAACACATCCTCGGCAGTAGAATATTGGCCAGTTTTGGTTTTCTTCGGCTTATCTACCAATTTCATTTTATCAAATAGAATTTCACCCAATTGTTTTGGTGAAGCAATGTTAAATTCTACTCCGGCCGCTTCATAAATAGCCTTTTCCAGTTTGGCAATGTCATTATCCAATTCTAAAGACAATCCTTTCAGAAAATCTTTATCCAGGTTGATACCTTCCAGCTCCATATCGGCCAGAACTTGTAATAAGGGAATCTCAATTTCATCAAACAATTTTTGAGTATTTGCTTCGCCCAATTCATTTTGAAAATGCTCCTTTAGCTGTAGGGTAATATCTGCATCTTCTACAGCATATTCGGTTTGTTTTTCGATGGGAACCTCACGCATAGATAACTGATTCTTGCCCTTTTTTCCGATCAGTTCTTCAATAGAAACAGGAGTATAATTAAGATAGGTTTCTGCAAGGACATCCATATTATGTCGCATATCCGGATTGATAAGATAATGTGCCAACATGGTGTCAAACAATTTTCCTTTTACCAAAACATTATACTTGGCGAGCACCTTTATATCGTACTTTAAATTTTGCCCGATCTTCTCGATAGATTCACTTTCAAAAAAAGGACGAAGCTGTTCAATAATTTCCTGGGCTTCTTCTTTATTTTCAGGAATGGGAAGGTAAAACCCTTTTCCAACATCCCATGAGAACGCAATCCCAACCAATTCTGCAGTTAAAGGATTTAAACCTGTTGTTTCAGTATCAAAACAAACACTGGATTGTTTCATAAGGTTTTGAATGAACAGCCTGGTACCCATTCCGGGTTGAATGGTTTGGTAGAAATGTTCGGTTGTTTCAATAGTGTTTCTCGAATTAGCTGTTTTTACGGCTTCGGCAGTAGGTTCGCCATCGCCTCCAAAAAGTGAAAACTGACCGGTTCCGGCAGTTCGCGAACTTGTTTTTTTAGGTGCTTCTGCTTTGGACGTTTTGGGCGCTTCTTCATTATTATTACCTTCAGCAAAGGTCTTTAGAAAATTTTCTGTTAAGCGTCTAAATTCTAATTCCTGAAATATCCCTTTTACCCCTTCTATGTCCGGATCGGACATTTCAAAGTCCTTTTCATTAAAATCTACCGGAACATCCAAAAGGATTCTGGCAAGTTCTTTGGAAAGTAATCCAAGTTCTTTAGAGGCCTCTACCTTTTCTTTCATTTTTCCTTTTAGCTCATGTGTATTTGCAAGCAGGCCTTCCATACTGCCGTAGGCTGCAATAAACTTTTTAGCGGTCTTTTCTCCCACTCCGGGAAGGCCGGGAATATTATCGGCACTATCTCCCATCATTCCCAAAAAATCTATAACCTGCAAAGGGTCTTCAACTTCAAACTTTGCTTTTACCTCTGGGATTCCCCATGTTTCATAACCACCTCCAAAGACCGGGCGATACATAAATATATTTTCAGAAACCAATTGTGCGAAATCTTTATCCGGAGTTACCATAAAAGTTTGATACCCCTCTTTTTCAGCTTTTTTGGCAAGAGTTCCAATCACATCATCGGCCTCAAAACCTTCCTTTACCATAATAGGAATATGCATGGCTTCTAATATCTTTTGGATATAAGGGACAGCAATTTTTATGGCTTCGGGTGTTTCATCTCTGTTTGCCTTGTATTCGGGGAATATTTCATTACGGGCATCACTTCCGCCTTTATCAAAACAAACTGCCAAATGATCCGGCCTTTCACGTTTTATGACATCCAATAAAGAATTGGTAAAACCTAGAATGGCCGAAGTATCCATCCCTTTAGAGTTAATCCTGGGATTTTTTATAAAAGCATAATATCCACGAAAAATAAGTGCATAAGCATCAACTAGGAAGAGTCTTTTTTGATTGGCCATCTTTATTTTATATTGAAGTGTATAAAACTACAAAACTTCTGGCGCGAAGCGAAATTAATTGAAATGCAATTTGTAATTTTCCGAAGTAAATAAAAATGAAATGAATAGATTTTCAATTGCAATCCACGGAGGGGCAGGAACCCTTGTAAAAGGGCTTATGACTGCAGATCTGGAGGCAAAGTATAAAGCTGCTTTGAATACTGCCCTGGAAGCCGGATACAGAGTTTTGGAAAATAGCGGTAGTGCATTAGAAGCTGTTGAGGTCTCTGTGAAACTATTGGAAGACTCACCATTGTTTAATGCTGGTAAAGGGTCTGTTTTTACTGCCGAAGGAAACCATGAAATGGACGCAGCCATTATGGAAGGAGCAACATTGCGGGCCGGAGCCGTCTCTCTTATCTCTGGAATTAAAAATCCGGTGTCATTAGCGCGAGATGTTATGGAAAAAAGCGAACATGTATTTCTGGCGGGGGAAGGAGCTATGCAATTTGCTAAAAGCAATGGCTATTCTATAGAAAGTGCCGATTATTTTTATGATGAAGTTCGCTATCAACAATGGCAGGGAATTAAGGGCAGTGATAAATTTCAACTGGATCACAGTGTTAAAAAAGACGGCAAGTTTGGAACGGTAGGTGCGGTTGCCTGCGACGTTAATGGAAATGTTGCTGCAGCTACATCTACGGGAGGTATGACCAATAAAAAATGGGGGCGTGTAGGAGACAGCCCTATGATAGGCGCCGGAAATTATGCCAATAACAAGACTTGTGCGGTAAGTTGTACGGGGAGTGGAGAATTTTTCATTCGAGGAGTGGTAGCTTATGATGTCTCCTGTTTGATGGAATATAAAGGATATTCATTACAGGATGCAGCTTCCGAAGTGATTAACGATCGCATTCTTAGAATTGGTGGAGATGGCGGGTTAATTGCTGTGGATGCCAAAGGTAATATTGCAATGCCGTTTAATACCGAAGGAATGTATCGTGCGTATAAAAATTCTGAAGGAAAAAAGGAAATTGCGATCTATAAAGATTGAGCATCTGTAACCGTAAGCCCTAAAGGAGATACTTTCACTTTTTTCCTCTTTATGTCAAATCGGTCTCCGTTTGCCAGAATATGAGTTTTTAAATTTGTTAGGGACATGGGTGTTCCTTCCTCTACCAAAGACTGGTTGTTGTGTTTCAACTTACGGGGGTTAAAAATAATGACCATCCCGGACCCTATTACTTCTACCACATTACAATTTTTAATTACTAATCCGGTGTCTTCAGCAAGTCCGATTCCTATTAATTTTGGAAATCTGGCGACAGCTTCGGCCAAACGTCCAAAACGGCCACGGCGAATAAAATGAGAATCTATAATGAGGTCAGGAATAAACCCCATTCCCTTATTCATTCCAACAGCACCTTTAATAAAAGCTTCAGTACTGCTTCCTCCTGTGATCATTTCTTGCGACATACACATAGCACCTGCGCTGGTTCCGGCAATTACTAGAGGCTCATTCTTATATCGCTCCAATAAGATATCATGTATGGTTGTTCCACCTATTTTTTGGGTAATATTAGACTGATTTCCCCCGGAAAACATTATACAATCAGCTTTTTTAATAAGTTCTATGTTTCTTGGGTCCTCAGATTGTATGCGTTCACGAATATCCATTACATGGAGATTGGTGCAGCCTAATTTTCCAAAGGCGTCCAAATAATTCTCACCAACTTCATCCGGGATACTGGAAGCAGTGGGAATGATTATAATTAAAGCGTCAGTGCCACCACTTTCCTTTACTACACGCGATAAAATACCTTCTTCAATAAATTCAAGATGGTAACTTTCTGTGGTTTCAGTTCCTTTGTCTTCATTCCCTCCTATTGGGATTAAGATTCCTTTTACGTCCATAGGCTGTAATTTATTGATGGCAAAAATAAGAGTTTTGTTCTGAAAAAAATTATATATTTATAATCTTTCGCAATTCTTAATTTAAAGCTAATCAATATGAAAATAAGAGAGATAAATGCCATGCGTGGCCCCAATTACTGGTCAGTTCGTCGCCATAAACTAATCGTGATGGTTTTGGACCTGGAGGATATGGAAGATCGTCCTTCTGATAAAATTGACGGTTTTAGAGAACGATTGGAGGCTATGTTTCCAACAATGTATTCGCATCGATGTTCGGTTGGAGAGCCCGGCGGATTTTTTCAACGAGTGGAGCAAGGCACGTGGATGGGGCATATTATTGAGCATATCGCGTTAGAGATACAAACGCTTGCAGGGATGGACACCGGCTTTGGAAGAACTCGTGGCTATGGCGAAGAAGGAGTTTATAATGTTGTATTCTCTTATATTGAAGAAAATGTGGGCCGTTATGCGGCTAAGGCTGCAGTAAGAATTTGCGAAGCATTGATCTCGGGTGAAGAATATGATTTGGAACCGGATATTCAGGAAATGAGGGAGCTCCGTGAAGCAGAGCGCCTGGGCCCCAGTACAGGTTCTATCGTTGAAGAAGCAGCGAGTCGTGGTATTCCATGGATTCGTTTAAATAAGTACTCGCTGTGCCAGTTGGGGTATGGTGCCAATCAAAAAAGAATTCAGGCGACAGTAACCAGTGAGACCAGTAGTATTGGTGTTGAGCTGGCTTGTGATAAAGAAGATACGAAATACCTGCTTGAGCAAGCTGAGGTCGAAGTGCCTAGAGGAGATATTATTAGTAAGGAAAGAAGCCTTGAGGAAGCGTGCCGCTATGTTGGTTATCCGCTGGTTATCAAACCTATTGATGGGAACCATGGCAGAGGAATTACGGTTGATATTAACACATACGAAGAGGCTTTGGAGGCATTTCATGCAGCAAAAGAAGTCTCCCGAAGAGTCATCGTTGAAAAATTTATTACAGGGGAAGACCACAGGTTATTAGTGATCAATAATGTGTTAGTTGCTGCTGCAAAGCGTACTCCTGCAAATGTCATAGGAGATGGAAAATCTACCATAACAGAATTGGTGGATAAAGTAAATGAAGACCCACGTCGTGGTTATGGACATGAAAATGTCTTAACTATGATCATGATTAATGATCTTACCAAAACGATTATTAAAGATGCGGGATATACAGTAGATACTGTTCTTCCTGAAGGTGAACGATTAATTTTAAAGGACACCGCCAATCTAAGTACAGGAGGTACTGCCGAAGATGTAACCGATATTGTTCATCCTGCAAATGTTTCTATGGCAGAACGAATCTCAAAGATAATTGACCTGGATATCTGTGGAATTGATATCATGACGGATGATATTAGCAAGCCGCTTTCAGAAACGGGAGGAGCCATACTGGAAGTGAATGCGGGCCCCGGATTTAGAATGCATTTAGCTCCTACAACCGGATTACCGCGTAATGTAGCCGCACCGGTGGTGGATAAATTGTTCCCGCAGCAAGGGGATACCGGTAGGATTCCTATTGTTGCCATTACCGGAACCAATGGGAAAACAACTACCAGCCGATTGATAGCGCATATTGCTAAAATGAAAGGGTATAGAGTAGGTTATACGACTAGTGACGGGGTATATATTCAAAACAGATTATTGATGAAAGGCGATTGTACGGGCCCTGCCAGTGCTGAATTTGTCCTTAAAGACCCAACAGTGAATTTTGCCGTACTGGAATGCGCCCGTGGAGGACTCCTACGAGCCGGACTTGGCTTTGGCAATTGTGATATAGCAGTGGTAACTAATGTCGCTGCAGACCACTTAGGGCTCAAAGGAATTCACACTGTAGAGCAATTGGCAAAAGTAAAAGGCGTTGTCCCGGAAACAGTTTTGCCGGACGGCTATGCTATTTTGAATGCCGATGATGATCTGGTATATGATATGCGAAGAGGAATTAACTGTAATTTGGCATTGTTCTCCATGGATGAAAATAATCCAAGGATACAGGCATTGCAGCGTAAAGGAGGAATTACAGCTATCTACGAGAATGGGTATGTTACTTTATGCCGGGGTGCCTGGAAGATGCGTATTATGAAGGCAGAGAGTATCCCATTGACATATGGAGGGAGGGCCACTTTTATGATTCAAAATGTTTTGGCTGCTGTTTTGGCTGCTAATATAAGAGGAATAAGCATCGAAGATATGAAAGCAGCTTTGGAGACCTTTATCCCTTCTGCATCGCAAACACCGGGAAGGCTAAATTTATTTGAATTTGAGAATTTCAAGATCTTATTGGACTATGCACACAATCCTGCAGGAATGAGAGCACTTCAGAAATTTACAGATTCATTGGAGTGTACAGTTAAAGTTGGAATTATAGCAGGGATTGGTGATAGGCGTAAAGAAGACAATAATGAAATGGGCCGTATTGCCGCAGAGATGTTCGATGAGATTATTATTCGTCAGGATAAACGTTTACGTGGTAAAACAGAAGAAGAATTGATCAAAATGCTGAATGACGGAATTAAAATGAAGGATCCGGATAAAAAGACTACTATTATTCCCTCAGAGAAAGAAGCTATTACCTATGCTGTGAATAATGCAAAAAAGGGGTCACTTATTATTTTGTGCAGTGATGTAATTCCGGATGCATTGGATCTGGTAACAAAGTTCAAGGAACAAGAGGCTAGTGGTGAAGTAGTGTTCGCACAATGATCCTGTCACAGAAATATAAATTTTTGATTATAAAAATAGAAGAGCCATCACAAAAGTGATGGCTCTTCGCCCCAAATTTGATCGATAACCCAGGTTATCAACCTACTTATGTAGTACAAAACTACAAAAATTATTTGTTGCTGCCATTTTTTAAGAAAACTATAAGACTTCTTTTTAGGGAACAGGAAATTTGTAAAGCTCTTTCTGTCAGTTTTTTATATTTTGAAATGAAGTCAACTTACATATAGACCATCTGAATTTATACCAGGAAGTTGTACTGTTTACTAAGCTTTGTTATAGAAATCCACAGGAGTATTCTCATTGCTTCCGTTTTCATATTTGGTTGTCGAAAACCCTTCATGAATACAATATGCACCTGTTTCCCCTTGTTTGTTCATGGCAATGTATCCTACCTGAAAATCCTCAATGTTTGGGCTCTTTTTAATGATACGCGCTATGGCCTCTTCACACGCTTCTTGAGGTGTTCTTCCTTGTCTCATAAGTTCAACAATTAAAAAACTTCCAACAGTCTTAAGAACTTCCTCACCCATACCGGTAGCTGTTGCGCCTCCCACTTCATTATCAATAAACAAACCCGAACCAATAATAGGAGAATCCCCAACACGCCCCGCCATTTTATAAGCCAGGCCACTTGTGGTACATCCTCCGGAGATATCTCCGTTTTTATCGATAGCAAGCATTCCTATGGTATCATGATTTTCTATGTTGATAATGGGTTTGTATTTGGATGTTTTTTTCCATTCTTCCCATTTTTTTTTGGACGTTTTGGTTAGTAAACTTTCTCTCTTAAAACCTTCCGAAACTGCAAACTTCTCAGCTCCTTTTCCTGCTAAGATTACATGAGGAGTTTCTTCCATGACCTTACGGGCAACAGAAATGGGGTGAATAATGTTTTGCATGCATACTACAGCTCCGTAATTGCCTTCTTTATTCATAATACAGGCATCAAGAGTGACATTGCCGTCTCTATCCGGTAAGCCGCCAAGCCCTACAGACTGCCCTTCGGCATTAGCTTCTTCTACCATGCATCCCTTTTCAACAGCATCCAGTGCAGAGTTGCCGTTTTGGAGTACTTCCCATGCTTTTGCAGTAGCATTAGGCACATTCCAGGTTGCAATAACAATTGGGAATGTTCCGGTGGTAACAGCTAATGTTTTATTAATTTCTTCTGAAGGTTTTTCTGAGGTAGTTTCTTTACAACTTAAAGTCGCAGTACCTGCGACCACTCCTAAACCTGTAAGCGATGCATTTTGAATAAATTTTCTTCTTTTCATGGATGGTTATTTGAACAACTAATAAATACTGGGGAAACCTGAGTTACAAATGAATATTTTGACAGTAACTTCTTTTGATGTTGAAAAGATACGAAAATCGTTAAAAAAAAGTGAATGTCTATTTTCAACTTTTTGAAAGGTAGTATCTTTAAAACCTAGTAAGTACTATGCGCTGGATAATTTTTATTGTCGTTTATATTTTAATTGACCTGTATGCGTTTCAGGCATTAAAAACAATTACTAAAAACCCTTGGATACAATGGATCTATGCCATTTTATCAGTGGGCATTCTTCTGGCATTTATTTACCAGCTCACTTACGGTAATTCCACAAGAACCATGACACCGGAACGAATGTATGTGTTTGGGCTCTTTTTAGCATTTTTTATTCCAAAGTTGTTACTCATCGTTTTTATGTTTGGAGAAGATATTGTGAGGGTCTCTGTTGGAACTTTTTCTAAAATTGCCGGTAGCGATGAGGGGTTCTATCTTCCTTCACGGAGAAAATTTATAAGTACGCTTGCCTTAACCATTGCTGCAATCCCTTTTACTTCGTTGCTTTATGGAATGTATAGAGGAAAGTATAATTATAAAGTATTAAAATATACACTGGAATTTGATGACCTTCCCGAAGCTTTTGATGGATATACGCTAACGCAATTAAGTGATATCCACAGTGGTAGTTTTGACAATGCGAAAAAAATAGAATATGCAGTGAATTTAGTGAACGAGCAGGGGAGTGATGTAATACTATTTACGGGTGATCTGGTAAATAATCTGGCTGCAGAAATGAACAAATGGAAAGAAACCTTTTCAAAATTAAATGCCAAAGACGGTGTTTTTTCGGTGTTGGGGAACCATGATTATGGCGATTATGTGCAGTGGGAGTCTCAAGCTGAAAAAGCTAAAAACCTTTCAGATCTAAAAGCATTACAGCGTGAAATGGGCTGGGACCTGTTACTAAACGAAAGCCGGTACCTGGAAAGGAATGGAGAACGCATCGCATTGATAGGTGTGGAAAACTGGGGAGCGGGAGGATTTAAAAAGGCAGGTGACCTTAATAAGGCATGTAGTGCGGTTGCTAAAGAAGATTTTAAAATACTGATGAGCCACGACCCTTCACATTGGCAAGAGCAAGTAAAGGAAGATGAAAGAAACTTTCACCTTACTTTAAGCGGCCATACGCATGGTATGCAATTTGGAATTGAAATTCCTGGTTGGTTCAGGTGGAGCCCCGTAAAATACAGATATGAGAATTGGGCCGGAATTTATGAGGAATTTGGACGTTATATTAATGTAAACAGGGGGTTTGGCTTTATAGGGTATCCCGGGCGTGTTGGAATATGGCCTGAGATCACTGTAATTCAACTTAAAAGGCGTCGTAATACCGCTTAATTTGCGGGAAATGCTATATTTGTAGTACAATTGTTCAAGTAATACTTTAGACAGATGTCAAAATTTGGAGAATTAATTGAAACCCGAGTCCCGGTTTTGTTGGATTTTTATGCTGAATGGGACGAAGCATGCGAAGGCATGCATCCGGTACTTCGGGATGTTGCCGCTGCTTTGGGAGATAAGGCAAGGGTGATCAAAATTGATGTTGAAAAGAATAAAGAACTTGCTGAAGCACTTCGTGTAAAAGGCTTGCCAACATTGATGATCTACAAGAACGGCGAAATGAAATGGCGCCAAAGCGGGGAACAAGATGCCAATACTTTAATTGGATTGGTAAAAGAGTTTGTATAGCTTCATACTATAGCTTCACATTTCCATCCTTTATCTGAAACATATTCTAGTACTTTAGGTAATGTATATCTCAGTTTTTTTTCGGCTTTCAGGCTATCATGAAAAACTACAATACTGCCGGGTTGTATATTGTTAATTACATTTTTCAGACATTTTTCTTCAGATACCAAAATATCAAAATCGGCACTGAGAACATCCCACATTATTATTTTGTATCCTTTTTTTTGTAATAATTTGGACTGCTTCGTTGTAAGTTTTCCGTAAGGTGGGCGAAAAAGAAGCGAGCGATTTTTCATAAACACGATTGCCTCTTCAGTTTTTACAACATTTTTGATGTAAAGCGAAGCATTTGTTTTCCAGCCGTTCAAATGATTGAAAGTATGATTTCCAATAGAGTGGCCTTCATCTATAATTTGCTTCAAAATACCCGCATGCTTCTTACAATTGTCCCCAATACAAAAAAAAGTGGCCTTGGCTTTGTACTTCTCTAATACACTTAAGACCCATGGGGTAACTTGTGGAATAGGGCCATCGTCAAAAGTGAGATAAATGATATCTGTGGTATTGGGGAAAAACCAGGTTCGTTTACGGAAGATCCATTGTACAAATCCGGGTGTTTTTACCAAATAAGGTTTCATTACAGATTAATTTTCAGCTTCGATTGCTTCCAGCAGTGCCGAATCCAATAGGGTTTGCAAAGAGTCTTCGGCCGAGATTTTTTCATCTACATCTACACCTTCACTTTCATCATAGAAATGGCGGAACAATCTTAAATAGTCATTGAATTTTGCAGCTTCTTTACGTGCGTATTCTTCAGTGTCCATTACAATTAAGATATCTACAAGGCTACGGTAGCGTTCCATATTGCTAATTATTTCATCGGCTAGGGAATATTGCCTTTTAATTTTCATTCCACTGAAATAGAGCAAGTACTCCTGGTATTTTTTAGATACTTTTTCGTATACTTCTCTTGCTTTATCCGGCTTATCTACTTCATAATATCCTAAAACATAAGGCTCCAGAAGGGAATAATATTCAAATTCATCAATAGGCATTTTTTCCATTGCCAGGTCCAGGACCTTTTCTGCTTTCTCCTTTTTACCTTCATTAATAAGTGTTTCGGCAAGACGAGCAAGATTGCTTCGGTATGTAATACCATTTCGGCGCGTCTCGGTATCATGATAAATGTCCGGACTTCCACTATTACCCCAATCCCAACTCATAACATTTTCGTACATTTTATCGCTGTCAATACGTCCCATATCAAACGGGTTTCTTCTGTCTACTTCAGTTTTAATAGGGACTAATTTGTAAACCACTCCGTCTAATTGAAGGTAGTCTTTCATCCATAGATAATCATCATCACCAAACGCGCCACCACTAAAATAAATAGGGCGTTCCCAATTATTATTGGCAACAACGTCAAGCATCATCATTCGATTTTTATAAATAACCTCACCTTTTAGAACAATATCTATATAAGGTACAATTTTGTCTGCATCTTTTTGAGGAACGATACCATTTCGTAATACCGCTTCCTTGTCAACAGGGATACGAATAATTTTGGAAGGGAACGTATTGGCCATATGCCCACTCTGTAGTTCAACCTGGGTAGCCTGACTATCATTTCCAACCCAATTCATCCAGGTCTTTATATCTATAGTATCTTGTTTGGTTTCCTGGAAGAATAGAAAATCTCTTGTGCCAAACCGATACTTGTCATGAGTAAGTTGCGAGGGGATAGGGTCACTGGTGAATGCTTTCTTCTTCATATCATCAATGTACCAATCTGTTTGAAAGAGACTGGTATTCACGATCCGGACATCCTGCCGGTAACCTTCAATGTTTTGAGCATACCACAATGCAAAGGTGTCATTATCACCAATCGTAAAAAGTATTGCATTTTCATCGCAGGAGTCCAAATACATTTTACCCATAGATTGTGCAGTGTAACGATTGGACCTGTCATGATCATCCCAGTTTTGAGTTGCCAGGAGAACAGGCGCTGCCAAAGCAGTTATGACCAAAACAACAGGAACAGCCAATTTGGGTTTTATCACATCTTTTAAAACTTCATATAGCGCATAGACACCAAAGCCAATCCACATGGCAAAAACATAAAAAGAACCTACCAATGCGTAATCCCTTTCCCGTGGTTCAAAAGGCCTTTCGTTAAGATATACTTTTAGGGCCAGGCCTGTAAAAAGGAAAAACACCAGCAATACCCAAAAACTTTTCATATCGTTCTTAGCGTGGAAAACAAGCCCTAAAATTCCAAGAATGAGAGGAAGGAAATAGTAGGTATTTCTCGCCTTGTTATATTCCATGTCACTAGGTAAATTATCCTGAGACCCCAAGCGCCATTCATCAACAAATTTGATTCCGCTTATCCAGTTACCATGTAAGTCTGTGTATTGACCCTGCACATCATCCTGCCTTCCTGAAAAATTCCACATAAAATAACGCCAGTACATATACCCAAATTGATATTCGAACATAAAACTTATGTTTTGCCAGAAAGAAGGTTTTTCAATATCGAGAAACGGACTAAAATCCTGCAGGAATGAATTATAGTCCT
The DNA here is from genome assembly GCA_028285705.1 of Altibacter sp. Lineage (GTDB taxonomy): Bacteria > Bacteroidota > Bacteroidia > Flavobacteriales > Flavobacteriaceae > JANQOS01. Next base: position 4,074 of record JANQOS010000080.1, on the reverse strand, counting down.
CACTATCCACCAATCCTTTGGCATTTGCTTCTCTAAAGGCATTTACTTCATCAATAAGACGCTGTTCTCCACGGTATTCCCTTTTAACATTGAAGTTTAAGCCATTGGTGAATTCTATATAGTTTGCATTGTGTTCCAAACTCCACATTCGGGGCAGGATTGCTTTATGCACATCATCTGTATTCTGACTTGCATTTTTGTATTGGTTTACAATGATATATTTCCCGGCCTTTATATCTTTTTCGTATTTGGGCTTGTCATCCTTATAGGGATTATTAGGATCTAATCCCGCATAGGTTTCAGTAAACAAAGGGCCGTAAAACAAATGTGTCTCCGGATATTGTTCACGATTATAATAAGCCAAAAGCTCACGGGCGTTGTTTGGATTGTTTTCATTAATTACCGTACCGGCATTGGCACGAATAGGAAGCATTAACCAACTTGAGAACCCTATAAAAATAAACAGTACACAAAGTAATAGTGTGTTAAATTGTGTATACCCCTTTTTTCGGGTATAGCGCAGTCCAAAATAAAACAAAGCGATAAAAATAAGGCCTGCTATAATGGTTCCGGAGTTAAAAGGAAGTCCTATACTGTTAATGAAGAATAATTCTGAAGCACTAAAGAACTTCATTGTCATTGGCAATAATAACTTAAAGATAAAAAGCAGAATTGCAACGACCACCACATTTGCGATGATGAAATTTTTAGCGGTAATTTTTTTAGTATTCTTAAAATAATACAGGAATCCAATAGCGGGAATTGTCAATAATCCCATAAAATGTACTCCAAAGGATAACCCTATTAAAAAGGCTATTAATATTACCCAGCGGTCGCCACGTGGGGTGTTCATTTCCCGCTCCCAGCGCAAGGCAGAATAGAATAATACGGACATAATAAAGGCTGCCGCCGCGTATACTTCGGCCTCTACCGCATTGAACCAAAAACTATCCGTAAATGCAAAGGCTAGAGCGCCAACGGCTGCACTTCCTAAGATAGCAACGGCATTGTTCTTTGATAACTCCTGGTGTTTAGATACTACGATCCTTAACAAAATTGTAAGTGACCAGAACATAAATAATATGGTAAAGGCACTTGCAAAAACAGACATTAGATTAATGGTAAGGGCAATACTGGAAGCTTCCATTGCAAAAATGGAGAAGAATGCTCCTAATAATTGGTATAATGGTGCTCCTGGCGGATGTCCTACCTCCAGATTACTGGCTGTTGTAATATATTCCCCTGCATCCCAAAAACTAGCGGTAGGCTCTACAGTAAGCCAATACGTTAGTAATGCCACAGCAAAGACAAACCATCCTAAAATATTATTCCATTTGTTGAAGTTAAAGGAACCCATATATGTTCATAATTTTGGTTGGGACGAATTTACTAATAATATAGATAGCCCCAAGGCTGAAATATGACTAACGTATTTTTAAACGATCATATTTTGTTTAGAGCTACTGAAAAAAGGTTTTTTTGAAGAAAAATGTTTGTTCAAGACAAAGTTTGTGTTAAATTTGCACCCGCATTATGGTATTGGCCCATGGTGTAACTGGCAACACGTCTGGTTTTGGTCCAGAAGAGTCTAGGTTCGAGCCCTAGTGGGCCAACAACAAAACTCCTTGATTTCATTGACTTCAAGGAGTTTTTTAATTCTTGGGTCGAACATAGGTCGCACAATAAATGGTTTAAAGGAGCCTTTTTTTGGTGTAATTTGAACAGTTGCTAGGATATTGTAAGCTACTTTATTACCGGATTAATACTAGCCGTAATGGATATTCACATGAAATACTCAAATGCGTTATCATGCAAGCGACTAGTCGGTATTACTTTCATCTTAGAGAGAGTGGAGGAACTCTGGATTACTAACTAAGGATTTAAGTGTGTTTTAATTGGTGCGGTGTAAGTGCCCATTTCCCCAAATAACCATTGGCCTCTATTTCATAGGTTAATATTGAAGCCAGTTACAAAACAATGCCGACAAAGGCTGGTGCGGTTAATCTCATAAATTCTCCTCGCTTACGGTTTACTGTTATGAGCTTCTAATTTAGTGGATATGCTCTTTGGATGGGCCATGAATCTTCATATCCTTCCTTCCAATTTTGCATGGCTAGCTCTTCCTCGGTAGCCAGACAAGCATCTAAATCTGACCGGATAAGTGTTTCATCTAAATGTTGTCCTATAAAGACAATTTCGTTTTTTCGATCCCCAAATTTTACGTCCCAGTCTGCTTCGATCTGTTTTTGATTATCTACAAAACCTACATACCGAATACGGTTTTCAAAAGACATACTGCTCCACCAGACGCCGGCACTGTCTGTGCGTAGAGAGCCTCCGGCCTGGCCCCAAATCAATGCCTGCTCCGGTCGGGAGGCTAACCAAAACAACCCTTTACTGCGAATAATATTTGCTGGGAATTTGTGATGAGCATAATTCCAGAATCTTACCGGATCAAAAGGTTTTTTGGTGCGATACACAAAAGATGATATTCCATATTCTTCAGTCTCCGGTGTGTGTTCATCTTTATTCAATTCTTCGATCCATCCAGCACTCTGCTGGGCCTCTTCGAAATCAAATAAACCTGTATTTAAGATTGCTTCCGGCGCTACCTTACTAAAGATAGACTCTATGATCTTCGCAGATGAATTGAGCTTTTGCAGTGTAGCCTTCAACAAACTGAGATGTTTGCTGGAAACCAAATCCACTTTGTTTAGAATAATGACATTGGCAAACTCAACCTGATCGGTTAACAAGTTGACAATGGTTCTATAATCTCCTTCCATATCCGTCAGGTCTCTGTCCATAAGGGTTTCGGGACTCCCGAAGTCTTTGAAAAAGTTGAATGCATCCACAACGGTAACCATGGTGTCCACGTAACTGAATTTAGACAAGTCAATGCCGTTTTCCTCATCCACAAAAGAGAAAGTCTGGGCAACGGGGACCGGTTCACTTATTCCTGTACTTTCAATAAGCAGATAGTCAAAGCGATTTTCCTTCGCCAATCTTTCTACTTCAATCATCAGGTCTTCCCGAAGGGTACAGCAGATACAACCATTGCTCATTTCTACTAGTTTCTCTTCAGTGCGAGATAAAGTATTTTCACTTTTAACCAATTCTGCATCAACATTTACCTCACTCATATCATTTACAATAACTGCTACTTTCAAGCCTTCTTTATTGTGTAATACATGGTTGAGTAGCGTAGTTTTTCCAGCTCCAAGAAAGCCACTCAAAACCGTAACGGGCAATTTATTCTCCATATGGGTTGTTTTAAGAAAAAAAACACTGCAAAAATAGCCATATTGAAGCATAAATGCAACTTAGTTGTATTAATAAAAAATGGATTCTGAAATTATCGACCGGAAGATTACTATTCGCTTGATGAAACTATTGCGACTACCTTTTATATTTCAGTTCTTTTGCCCGGATCTCCTTGCTCCAGAGTTCTTTCCCGTCTTTATCAAATATTGAAATTTCTAACACCCTGTCTTTTCGTGGGCCACTTACATTCAAAATTCCAAAGTTATGCTGTCCGACCAACGTTTCTTCAAGTTTATAAGTGTTCTCTTCCTCTTTATCATCATAAGCTCCTGCGGTTAATGAGGAACAAGTCAAATCATAAAATGGATACACATCGCTGCTCTCCTGCAAACGACTCAGTCCGGTATGATGCCTGTCGCCATCCAGAAATATCACCCCCTCGATCTTGGCTTCACGTATTTTATCAAGTAAGTATTGCCTCTCTTCCGGATAGGTGGCGTAGTTCTCATAGTTGGCTTCAGAACTCAGCACCTGACCACCAATTGCGACAAACTTGAAAGGCGCGTAACTGGATGCCATGGCATTGATAAGCCAATCGATCTGTGCTTTTCCCAATAGTTCACGATCCGTAGCAAAATTCCTGTTGGAAGTTCTGAAATAACGGTTGTCCAATAAAAAGAAATGCAGATCTGCCCATTGGAAAGAGCCGGTTATTCCCCCTTGTCCCGTGACATTATAATTTGGGTTGCCCCAGAACAATTTAAAAATTTCGGTAGCTGTTTCCTTGCCCCAAAAACTTCCATCTGAATT